>JBCCLY010000008.1:0-18788 GCA_039026655.1 Cyanobacteria bacterium P01_C01_bin.38
AATGTGGGCACTACTGGTACTTTAGAGCAAATATTAACTGGACCAGCACAACTTGATGATGGTACTCATAATCTTTTAGGCGCTCTAAAAACAAGCATGGGTACCCTTGGAGCAAAAAATATTAAAGAAATGCAGCAGGTTGAAGTTGTTATTGCTCCATCATTATTGACAGAAGGCAAAGTTTATCAGAAAGCTCAACATTTAGGCATGGGCAAATAAAGGAATTGAGTTCAAAAATATAAGGATAAGAAATATGCAATAGTTAACGATTGGTTGGGATATGAGGATTATTCCAAAAACCATCAATCATTAACTATTTTTAATTTAATACAGCTAGCTGTCCAACATATTCTTAAAGAAATTTTTCCTTAGTTTTAAACTATCGCTCGAAATTTCGCATATGTCGCCTACAATAGAAATAGCGGAGACGCATGTTTCCGTTCACTCCTCACACCACACTCCGCCCGGACTATTGTTCGGGCGGTTCCTTATGTACTGGAATAGATTTTCGCGCTACTCTGTAAATGTATATTCCAAATGCATTCTTCTGTGGTTTTTGCTGTGGTAAAATTTCACAAAAATCAAAAACATCTGAATTATAAGGTTTTAAGGCATGTCATCAGCCACACAAGTTACAGACTCTAGTTTTAAGCAGGAAGTACTCGACAGCGAAGTTCCTGTGTTAGTTGACTTTTGGGCACCCTGGTGTGGGCCGTGTCGCATGGTAGCCCCGGTTGTAGACGAAATTTCCTCACAATACGAGGGTCAAATTAAAGTTGTAAAAGTTAACACAGACGAGAATCCGAATGTTGCTTCTCAATACGGTATCCGCAGTATTCCTACACTGATGATTTTTAAAGGTGGACAAAAAGTTGATATGGTTGTTGGAGCGGTTCCCAAAACCACTTTAGCTAATACTTTGGAAAAGTATCTTTAAAAATTAATAAACTTCCACCTTATTGATTAAGTCAGCGATTAAGATTCTATAAACTAGGTTTATCCGCTAAGTATTGGAATGTCTAATACTTGACAATATAAATCTAGTTTTTCTATTGGTGTCGGCTTAAAGGTATTGTAAATGACTGACATCACATTTTACTGCACAGGGAATAGGGACTCGGGGGGAGTAGGGAATAGGGAATAGAAAAACGTCTTAATTTCAAAACGTAGTGCTATTTATTATGCTATTTCTTAATGGAGGTTCGTAGTAGGGACTTTAGTCCTCTAAAGCGATAAATCGCCAACTACAAACCCGTCAAAATTAATGTGGCGGAGTATTAGTACTTCACCACATTAATTCTGCGGGGTTTGCGTAGTGCGAGCATCTTGCTCGCTCGGGAACTCTAGCGAGCAATATGCTCGAACTACGAATCTGTTACCCAGCAAAACTTATGTGGCGGAGTATTAGTACTTAACCACATTAATTTTGATGCCTTCTAACCCAGTCCTATTTATAAAACTTGTGCTATCAGCTTGGGGTTTGTAATCCCAAGCGATTGTGTGGCAAAACCTATCATACTTATTTACAAAAGTAAAGGGTTGCAGTTGCAACCCTTGTTTAATAAATAAAAATTTCAAATTCTAAGATTGACGAGACCTTTTCTCTTTCAATTTTTGCTTTCTTCGACGAGTTTGAGTAGCAACCACTGCCGGATCGAGTGGATAACCAACTACCGGAATTACTTGATACTTACGCTCTTCTTCAAACTTCCTTAGTGACCTATAATCAAGCCAGTGAATGCAATCTACAGGACAAGTATCAATCGCTTCTTGGATTACTTCTTCCGAATCCCCATCTTGACGCATAACGCGGGCACGCCCATAATCGGGTTCTATATAGAAAGTATTACGAGCAATATGGGCACAGTGCATACAGCCGATACAAGTAATCTCATCAACATACACGCCCTTTTCACGCAGCACACCGCCTAATTCCGGTTCTAACCCAGAACGTAAGGAGTTTTCTCGCAATAAACCCCCTAATTCCGGTTCAGAACCAGAACGATTATTTTCTTCATCAATCGGCGGCACAAAATCAGACATTACGCACTCCAGCGCTGTACTACTAAGCGAATTGAACCATCTTGATTCTGCTTCTGTTCGCTAACTTGAAAGCCAGCTTTGGCAGTTTCTTCAACTACAGTGCGGTAAGCATAACGCTGTGTAACTTGGCGTAAAAACCCTTCTACAGAAAGATTTTGTTCCCAATATTGTAAATCGGCAACTAATTCGTATTCTTTACCATTCCACTTAAAGCCGATATCGTTACCATTTTCCTGCTCGATCGCAATCTCAGCAGTATGAGTTATACCTTGATATCCGCGCAAGGAATGCGAACCACCTTTCCAAGCTACACCTAAGTCAGTGAGAGCTTTTTTCAAAGATTCAATATTGCGAATTTGAGTCTTAATCTGGCTAAAATGTGACATAATATGTTGTTAGCAGTAAGATTAAAAGGTTAAGTGGGTTGAAAACTACCAATTGCTGAATGTTGCTTGAGTATTCGCAACATTATTCTGAGAAAATACTTTCTCCGTGAAATATTCTGAGGTTGGTTCGTGAGTGAGTACAATTCCTAACTGTGCTTCAATAGCAGCAGTAACTTCAGCGCAAGAAGCACCTATTATTCCAGTGACTTTTTCTTGTACTCTACCGTCTGGATAGATTATGAACTCTAATGTCTCCATGCTTTTGACCAACCATGTTGATTTAATTTTCTATATGCTGCCTTGAAACCGAATATAAAGTCCCGCTCCAAATCGCAACATTTTCCCTTAATGATAAAATTAGTCATTAACTAACTAATTTTCTATCCCCTGAAATATTTTTATTTAAAATCGTTACAAAAGTTATTATTTAAAGTAGTGTTTACATCGATTATATGTAAGTTTCTCTTAACAAAGCACATAAGTCAAGCGGAAAATTAAGCTGATAATAGAAATTATCTCTCAAGGTATAAAGTTAGTGTATGTCTGACGACATAAGCTAGGTTAAAGCAAAATAGTTATCAAACCTTAAGAGTAAGATTGATTTGTATCTATAAAGGTCGTTTTAAGCCGACGTTACCAAAATAATTATCAAAAAACCTTTAAAATCACTCTTCAGCCCACAGATTTTCCTCATAACAGTAGTATGTCTCAAATTTTGAAGCATTACTAATAAATACTTAATACTGAATTAAGCTAAATATAAGCTGTAATATACAATACAATTATCGTTCAAAAATCTTAAATAATATTTCTTAACCTGTAAGATATTAGAAACCTAGTTTTTGGAAAAACCGGGTTTGTGGCACCTAGCTTTCTCAAGACTCATCTAGCATTGCGATAAGAAATAATTATTAATAATCTAACTGTTCTTCTTTTCTTTCTTCATCGAGGAATAATTCTGAAGTTTGAACAACAAACGGGCTTTGGGAACCTAATAAACCGCGTTTGATTCGTTCAGAAGTTTCAGGAAAAACTACAAACAAAGGATATATGGTATTAGCTCCTTCATTCAGAATATGACTGTGACGAGGAGGCATAAACCATTCGTAATCTTTATCCAACCAAACTTGAGTTTGTCGCCATCTTTTTAGCAAGTCAGAAAAATCCTCACCAGGGCGATGAATAAAGACAATAATTTCAATCCCCGTTTTAATTTTCCATTCTGGATCGCACATCAATATTGCTAAATCGCAAGGTAGACAAGTTGTCTGCGGCAAATATGAATCAGTTTTGCGAATGCGGATAACTGGTAAAGGAATTGAGATCAGACTTTCCGAAGGGCGACGCAAGCTAGGAATCATTTCCAAATAAGGGCGATGCTGCTTTAAAAGAGCAACAGCAGCAGAGCGATCGCTATACTCTGCCAAACTGATTTCGTATTGTGATTTTTGTACGGGCATAATGTAAGTTAGGAGTTAGGAGTTAGGAGTTAGGAGTTAGGAGTTAGGAGTTCAGAGTTAGGAGTTAGGAGTTAGGAGTTAGGAGTTCAGAGTTAGGAGTGAGGAGTTAGGAGTTAGGAGTTAGGAGTTCAGAGTTAGGAGTTAGGAGTTAGGAGTTAGGAGTTAGGAGTTAGGAGTTGGGAGTAAATCCTGACTTTTTTAACCTTTACCTTTAACCTTTGATAGTTATCAATTAACTGTTTTATTTGATAATTGTTAATTGATAACTGTTCACTGTTCACTGTTCACTGTTCACTGTTTAGCCTAATTCTTCAAATACGGCGAACATTGGTAGGTACATTGAAAGCAAAATTACGGCAACCATACCACCAATAACTACAATCATTACTGGTTCTAAAACGCTGGTAAGAGCTTTTACTGCTTGCTCAACTTCATCTTCGTAAAAGTCGGCAACTTTCATTAACATTCCATCTAATTCTCCTGTTTCTTCTCCGATACTCATCATTTGAATTGCCATCGGAGGAAACACATTTTCTTTTTGTAAGGCAATACTAATCATTCCCCCCTGCTGCACTTCGCTTCTTGCAGCATCAATAGCGTTAGCAATTACCTGGTTTCCTGATGTATCTCGGACAATTTCTAATGATGTTAAAATTGGTACTCCGGAACGAGTTAAAGAACCAAAGGTACGGCTAAATCGAGCGATAGCTGATTTTTGAATTAAGTCACCAAATAAAGGTAGTTTTAAAGAAAGAGCATCAATATTTAAAGTACCTACAGGTGTCTTATAGTACATATCAAAAGCTACTTTTGCTCCGACAACAATACCAATTAAAACAAAAAGCCTCCAGCTTGTAAGTACACCACTTATCCAGAGCATAAACAGAGTTAGAGCCGGTAATTCCGTTCCCAAATCTTTGAATATATTGGCAAAAATGGGAATCAGAAAAATAGTCATTGCCAGAAAAATGAGTACCGCTAAACCACCTACCACCGTCGGATAAGACATGGCGGATTTGATTTGGTTTTGCAGTCGAGCCGTATCTTCTAATAATTTGGCTAAACGGTTGAGTACTTCATCTAAAACACCCCCAACTTCGCCAGCTTGAATCATGCTGACATATAATCCATCAAAACATTGGGGATGCTTCCGCATTGCATCGGAAAGATTAACACCGTTTTGCACTTCACTACTGATATCTAATAGTGCATCTTTCAACTTTGGATTGCCGCATTGTTCGGAAAGTACTCCCAAACTTCTTACAATTGCAACCCCTGCATTTGTTAAAGCAGCAAACTGACGGGAAAATATAGCTTTATCTTTAACAGCAACTGTAGCTAGTTTGTTTTGCAGTTTTGTTAAATCGAGAGCTTCACCAATATCAAAACCTTTAAATTCTTTTAAATCCTGGATTACAAAACCTTGCTGTCTTAACTCGGTGCGAGCGTTTGCCATCGAGTCTGCAACAACTTTTTCTTGTTTGGATTTTCCTTGTGAATCGCGAACCTTAGCGACGAAAGTTGGCATAATCTATATAGTTTAAATTCAAAAAAATTAAAAAAACTAGAAGTCTAATTTGTGAAATGAAAAAATACTAAGTAGTTAGCAATTCAAATAAAACTGATAACTAACTACTAGTAAATTCATTAAAAACTAACGTCTTACACCGGCTTTAGCTTTACCATTAGCTGCTCCAGTTGGTGCGGAACCAATTAGACGTTGGATTTCATCTGGCTTGGAAGTTTTTGACATTGCAGCTTCAAAAGATATGGTTCCTGCTTTTACATAGTCGGCAAGAACTTTTTCTAAGGTTTGCATTCCTAATTTCGCGCCAGTTTGAATCGATGAATAAATTTGAGATGTTTTACCTTCGCGAATCATGTTAGAAATCGCGGGAGTAATAATCATAATTTCTTGAGCCATTACTCGTCCAAATTCATCAGGTTTGGGATTTTTCTTTGGCACTAAGGTTTGGCTAAATACTGCTACTAAAGAGTTAGATAACTGTACGCGTACCTGAGTTTGTCTGTCTGCGGGAAAAACGTCGATGATTCTATCAACAGTTTGTGCTGCTGAAGAAGTGTGCAAAGTACCGAATACTAAGTGACCAGTTTCTGCTGCGGAAATAGCTAGAGAAATTGTATCTAAATCTCGCATTTCTCCAATCAAAATAATATCCGGATCTTCACGCAAAGAACCTTTTAAAGCATTAGCAAAACTTTTAGTATCTTCACCTAATTGACGTTGATGAACTAGACTTTTAATAGGTTCGTAAACAAATTCAATCGGATCTTCAATTGTTAAAATATGTTCTGATTTTGTACGGTTGATTAGATCGATCATTGCCGCCAAAGTAGTTGTTTTACCAGAACCCGTGGGGCCAGTTACTAAAATCATTCCTTTGGGTTTGTCACACATTTCCCGAACAACATCAGGTAAACCCAATTTATCAAAGTTAGGGATTTTAGAACTTAATGCTCTCAAACAAGCAGCGTAAGTACCGCGTTCTTTGTAAACGTTTACCCGGAAACGCGCCAATCCTTTAACACCGTAAGAACAATCCAACTCCCAATTTTGTTCGAGAATTTTACGTTGAGAGTTATTCAACATACTAAAAATTAATCGCTGACATTGATCGCCGCTTAAAGCTTCTTCTCCGATGGGTGTTAACTTACCGCTGATACGAAAATAAGGAGGCAAACCAGCGGATAAATGCATATCCGAACCTCCCATTTCAATCATTTGTTCCATCAAATCTTCGATCATCATTTCCATTTTTTTGCACCTTTTATTTTTTGATATTTGATATTTGATAGTTGATAGTTGATAGTTGTTAGTTGATAGTTGATAGTTGATGAACCGCGCCTAGCGGCGAAATTTGTTAGTTGATAATCACTACTAACTACTAACCACTAACCACTAACCACTAACTATTAACTCCTAACTTTTCTAGTTAGTCTTGAAATCTCGATGTCATACAGTAAGGACAATCCAACCATTCTGGCTGCAATTCTGCTTCACAATTTCGGCAAGTTAAACCACTCTTACGTTTAGCTTTTAACTCTGCTTCCAAACCTGTATCGGTAAACGTTACCCGCTCTACTTCTTCGAGAGTGGTAGCTCCTTGACGCACCAAATCTAAACTGTAAGCAAGCAAGGTTTTCATTCCTTCTTCTACTGCTGCTTCTTTAATTAATTCTGTTGGTGCTTCTTCGTTGATTAAAGTTTGGATGCGCTCGGTAATTCTCATTACTTCGTACACACCGCAACGTCCTTTGTAGCCAATACCATTACATTTTTCGCAAAGTGTATTGTTAGCTTTGGCTTCTTGGACTTGATCTATAGTCAGAGTATTAGCTTTATAGAAAGTTACCTCGGCTTCTTGTGATGCCGACAAGCCATAACGTCCGAGTTCTTGCGGAGTTGGTGTATATTCAATACGACATTCGCTACATACGCGACGCATTAAACGCTGTGCCAAAACTCCGATTAGAGAACTGGAAATCATAAAAGATTCAATACCCATTTCTCCGAGACGGGCGATCGCACCGGGAGCATCGTTGGTGTGCAGGGTAGTTAATACTAAGTGACCTGTTAATGCTGCTTCAATAGCCGTTTTCGCCGTTTCTTTATCTCGGGTTTCTCCCACAAGTAATACGTCGGGATCTTGTCGCAAAAATGCCCGCAATGCAGTACCAAAATCCAGTCCTTTTTCCCGAATCACCTGTACCTGAGTAATTCCCGGTAAACTATATTCCACGGGGTCTTCTACAGTACTGATATTAATATCGGGAGAATTTCTTTCGGCGAGAGCAGAATACAGAGACGTTGTTTTACCAGAACCTGTAGGGCCGGTAACAAGAATCAAGCCAAAGGGACGGCTTACCATCTCCTGAACAATTTCTAATGTTTCAGGGTCGGTAATTAATTTATCCAATCCCAATTGAGTTGAGGAGTTATCTAAAATTCGGAGTACTACTTTTTCTCCGTAACGACTCGGTAAAGTATTTACCCGGAAATCAACTTTGCGTCCTTCAAATAAACGCCGAATACGTCCATCTTGGGGAAGACGACGTTCGGCAATATCCAAATTAGCAACAATTTTGAAACGAGCCGTAATCGCTGGGATGATTTTTTTCGGTAATGCGTCAAAAGCCTCGCGCAATACACCATCCTTACGAAAGCGTATACGTAAATTTTCTTCTTGGGGTTCGACGTGAATATCGGAAACCCCTTCGTGTAATGCTTTGGCAAGGATTCTATTTACCAGATTGATAATTGGCGCACCTTCAGCGCCTTTCATTGCCGAACCTAAATCGGCTTCTGCTTCTTCAGGAGCATCTTCAAGATCGAGATTATCTAAATTTTCTAAATCTTGATTAATGTCGGTAAATTGTTCTTTTTCTATATGCTTCTGCTTGACAGCCATTTCATCCAAAAATTGGTTGATTAGCTGTTGATAATCTTCTTGAGTGATTACCATTCTTTGCAAGCTAAAGCCTTGCGGACGCAAAACCCGGTTTAAGTCGTCAGAAGCCTCCAGATTATCTGGATCTACCATCGCTACCAAAACGTATGGTGGATTTTCATCCTCGTGTTTTGATAGTGGAATTAAGCGATGGCGGCGACAAATATCCACCGGAATAAGAGACTCAATCAAGCCTCCCACCGAAGTTGTACCGACTTCACTAACTTCCGGATCTAAAGATTCTACGCCGTAGAGAATTTTAAGTTCAAATAGCTGCTGCTTTTTATATTCGCGAAGTAGCTCTGGTGATAGCTGCCGCCCTGCAATCGATTCGAGAACCTCAATTAAAGGTCTACCCGATTTGCGACTTTCTATAAGTGCTTGCTTCATCTGGGAGTTATCTACAAACCCAGATTGAACAAGTTTGTTACCGAAAGGCGAAAACTCAGATTTTACGCTCAGAGCGGTACTACGCCTTTGTTGTGACGAGTAAGTCATATATTGAGATGATGGATGCTGCACATTCCGTACTATTTGAGTATTCCCAAGCTAGAGGAATAAATTTTCATCTCAACCAAGAAATCTTAGTTAAAATTTTTTTTGGAGGGAACGGGGAACGGGAAATGGGGAATAGCAAGAATGTGTTTGCAGTGAATTCCTGCCATAATTAATTTGATTTCAGTTGCCATGAACCCGAGTGTAGGAGGCAAACCCTACCTTCTATAGACAAGAAATTTCTACCGTTCAAGTATCTTGAGAAAGCGATCGACAAGTCCAGCATTTGGCATAATACTCACACAGATAACACTTTCGTAGAATATTTCGGTTGTCCAAATACGCCGACGCTTTTCTTGAGAGCGTTCTAATTTCTAAAATTGTTGTTTTTAATGGTAGTGGAAACTACCCTGTAAAGTATTTATAAATGATTGGAAAATATTGGAAAATAATGGCTGAATGTTATCAATCATAATTTCTTAGGACACAGTAGTGCCCCGTAATGCGAAAAAATAGAGGTAAATAAGTGATAAACAGCGACTCTTCCCAACCAAATTCCAACGGCGAAGTTAACGAGCAAATTACAGTTGAGGCAAACGCAGCAGATTCAACTGCGGTTAATCCTGGAGATGAGACAAACCAAACCAGCGCTCAAGGTAATGCTGGTGCTTCAGATTCTGCCCAAATCAAATCATTAAAAGCGCAGCTAGATGAGCGTAGCAGTCAATATATGCGAATTGCGGCAGATTTTGAGAATTACCGCAAACGCACGCTGAAAGAAAAAGACGACTTGGAATTACAGGTGAAGCGCAACACGATTACAGAATTATTACCAATAATTGATAATTTTGAACGAGCGCGAGCGCAAATTAAACCCCAAAATGATGGCGAAATGGGGATTCATAAAAGTTATCAAGGTGTTTACAAACAGCTAGTAGACTGTCTCAAACGCTTGGGTGTTTCGCCAATGCGTCCTGAAGGTCAAGAATTCGACCCCAACGAGCATGAAGCAGTAATGCGCGAACCTACGGATGAATATCCAGAAGGAACAGTGTTAGAAGAGTTAGTACGCGGATACTTTCTTGGCGATCGCGTGCTACGTCATGCAATGGTGAAGGTGGCTGCTCAGAAGGAAGATACTTCATCAGACTCGCAGTCTGGAGAAGTAAATGCTGTAGAGTAGTTACCACTCTTTTACTAACTTTCATGACTATGAACGATTAATCTTAATCGGACGAGCATCGCATCCCAAATTATCAACGATTACCATTACCGCGCTTTTTATTATCAACGATTAGGGACGGACAGTTTTCTATTAACTACGTTGTTTGATTGAGGAAAACTGTTCCCCATAAATCGTTGTTAAAATTGCAGGTTTATAGAAAAAATCAGTAAAAATACCGATAGTTATGGGAAAAGTTATTGGGATCGACTTGGGCACTACCAATAGTTGTGTCGCAGTTTTGGAAGGTGGGCAACCCCTTGTAATAGCTAATTCAGAAGGCGGACGTACTACTCCGTCTATTGTTGGATTTGGCAAAGGCGGCGAACGCTTAGTCGGTCCTCTGGCAAAGCGCCAAGCAGTAACTAATGCGGAAAACACTATATACAGTATTAAACGATTTATTGGCCGTCGTTGGGATGATACTCAGGAGGAACGCGCTCGCGTACCATATAGTTGTGAAAAAGGTAGAGACGATACTGTTGATGTCCAAATTCGCGGACGCAATTACACGCCTCAAGAAATTTCCGCAATGATTTTACAGAAGTTAAAGCAAGATGCTGAAAATTTCTTGGGTGAAGATGTAACTCAAGCAGTAATCACTGTTCCGGCATATTTTACGGATGCTCAAAGACAAGCTACTAAAGACGCTGGCACAATTGCTGGATTAGAAGTACTGCGAATTATCAACGAGCCAACTGCTGCGGCTTTAGCATTTGGTTTGGATAAACAAGATGAAGAACAGTTGATTCTTGTATTTGACTTGGGAGGTGGAACTTTTGATGTTTCTATCTTACAACTCGGAGATGGAGTATTTGAAGTAAAAGCAACTTGCGGTAACAATCATCTTGGTGGAGACGATTTTGATAACTGTATTGTCCAGTGGATGATGGAGGTTTTTTATCACCAAGAAAAAATCGATCTTTCTGGCGATAAGATGGCGTTGCAACGCTTGCGGGAAGCTGCTGAAAAGGCAAAAATTGAGCTTTCTACTATGCCGACTACTTCAATTAATCTACCGTTTATCACTGCGAATGAAACCGGCCCAAAACATTTAGAAATGGAGCTGAGCCGTTCCAAATTTGAAGAACTCAGCAGCGATTTGATTCAAGCTATTGTTGAGCCGATGATGCAGTCGCTTAAAGATGCAGACCTCAAACCAGATATGATGGACAAAATTATTCTGGTAGGTGGCTCAACTCGCATTCCGGCAGTGCAGAATGCTTTAATGAACTTTTTTGGTGGGAAAGCCCCAGATCGTTCTATTAACCCCGATGAAGCTGTAGCTCTTGGTGCTGCAATTCAAGCTGGGGTATTAGGTGGCGAAGTTGATAATTTATTGCTTTTGGATGTCACTCCTCTATCCTTGGGACTTGAAACTTTAGGGGAAGTATTTACTAAAATTATGGAGCGTAATACTACAATCCCTACAAGTAAATCCCAGGTATTTTCTACGGCAGTTGACGGACAAAACTCGGTAGAAATTCACGTGCTTCAAGGTGAAAGAGCGATGGCGCGGGATAATAAAAGTTTGGGTAAATTCCTTTTGAACGGAATACCTCCGGCTCCCCGTGGCGTACCTCAGATTGAAGTATCTTTTGAAATTGATGTAAACGGTATCCTTAAGGTGGCTGCTCAAGATAAAGGCACTGGTAGAGAACAAAGTATTAGGATTACTAATACGGGTGGCTTGAGTCAAAATGAAGTCGAAAAAATGCGTCAGGAAGCCGAAACCTTTGCTGAGGAAGACAGAAGACGCTTAGAATTAATCGAATTAACAAATCAAGCCAATACTCTCTTACACAGTTACGAATCGGCTAAAGTAGATAATCCGGATTTAATCGACGAACAACTAAAAGCTTCTATTGATGAAAAGTTAGCGCTATTGCAAGCTGCAATGGCTAACGAAAAAATAACAGTAGCAGAATTTAAACAGTGTTTGGACGAGTTCCAACAAACAGTATTTGCTATTGGTGCGGAGGTATACAGTCGTGTTAACACTGGAAGCCACGAAGAAATAATTGAACCACAACCATCTGACAATCCCGATAATCCTTCAATTCCACAAGTAGAAGATAGCGAAGAATCAAAAGAAGCTTTTGCACCACAATTCAACTTTGATTTTGAAGAAGACAATACAGTTCAAGCTGATTACGAAGCTATAGATTAATTGCGAATCAATATACAGCACTTTGTAGTTAAATGAGGTACATTCTTCTACTCCCTCTCTTGAAAAGTTGCTCTTGGGGGAAACCCCCAAGACCGCACTTTATGTCCTTCGGACACGCTTCGCTAACGCTACTCCCTACTCCCTTATCACAATATGTTCTGTACCTCCGAGCGATGAAATCCGCTGTAATATAGCAGCACAATTGCAACTGAAGCATTAAAAACCTTTCCTGCCGAGCGTGGGGAAGGTTTCTGTTAAGTAAGTCGGCAGAAATAAATATAACTATGTAACGTTCGGGTAAATTGGCTCTAAACCTGTTGTTAAGCCCTTATTCCTACTGCCCACAGCAAAGCTGCCTACTGCCTTATCTAAATTACAATTTTCAACGCCAACCTACTTATATATTCGATGAAAAATATGCTATTAAATGAGGGCGTGGTGCAAATTGCAGTATTTATAGGTGGTATTACAATGGTTAAATGCCACAAAATATCTAATGTTGGGTTTTCCACACTAATAAGTGCGGCTAGCCCTTCTGCAATTAGTCTGCTTATTGCACGTCTACGTAGCACAATTGTAAGAGAGTCGGCAATAAACCGTCTCAAGAAATGTAGTTCTTATTCAAGTTACACCTGCATTTTTAATATTGAAAGGTGAAATCACTCGGTAGTGTCAGTTTCTATGCCGTGGAAGCGGGGGAACCCGAAGGATGATTTTTATGAAGAGTAAAGTGTAAAATCAATAATTAATAATAAAACTTAACTTTTTGGCTTCTGCCTGACTTGTAACTGCATATTAGTTTCCCACATTTAAACTTTTACCTTTGCTTTATGGCTCGCGACTATTATGAAATTCTGGGTGTCTCTCGCGACACCGACAAAGAAGAAATGAAAAGTGCTTACCGCCGCCTAGCCCGGAAGTATCACCCAGACGTGAACAAAGAGCCGGGAGCCGAGGAGCGGTTTAAGGAAATCAACCGCGCTTATGAGGTGCTTTCAGAGCCTGAAACTCGCGCTCGTTATGACCGGTTTGGAGAACAAGGAGTTTCCGGTGCTGGCGCTCAGGGCTTCCAAGATTTCGGCGATATGGGCGGTTTTGCTGATATCTTTGAAAGCATTTTCAGTGGCTTTGCTGGAGGTGCAGGTCAGTCTCAAAGGCGACGTAGTGGCCCAGTTCGAGGTGATGATTTACGTTTAGACCTGAAACTTGATTTTCAAGAAGCGGTATTTGGTGGTGAAAAAGAAATTCGTATTTCTCACCTAGAAACTTGCGACGTTTGTAATGGTTCTGGTGCAAAACCTGGTACCCGTCCTCGCACTTGCTCTACCTGTAGCGGTTCCGGTCAAGTACGCCGCGTAACCCGAACGCCTTTTGGTAGTTTTACCCAAGTATCAACTTGCCCCACTTGTAACGGACAAGGAGTGGTCGTTGAAGATAAATGCGACGCTTGTGAAGGTAAGAGTGCAAATCAAGTTACCAAGAAACTGAAAATTACCATTCCAGCAGGGGTTGACAACGGTACGCGTTTACGTATATCCAATGAGGGAGATGCCGGAATGCGCGGTGGTGCCCCTGGAGATTTATATGTTTACTTGTTTGTCAACGAAGATGAAAAGTTTCAGCGCGATGGAATTAACGTACTTTCTGAAATAAAAGTTAGCTATCTTCAGGCAATTTTAGGATGCCGTTTGGAAGTCGAAACTGTAGATGGCCCGGTAGAAATGATTATTCCGCCAGGAACTCAGCCATCGACAGTAATGAAGTTAGAAAATCGAGGCGTTCCGCGTTTGGGAAATCCTGTAAGTAGGGGCGATCATATGATTACCATATTGATTGATATTCCCACCAAGGTCACACCCGACGAAAGAGAATTACTCGAAAAGCTAGCTAAAATCAAGGGAGAGCGCACTGGTAAAGGTGGCTTAGAAGGTTTTTTGGGAAAATTATTTAATTAAAAGAATGAGTGTATCTTCACTTTTATCTCCCGATGCTCAACTTGACTTACGGGGAACTCCTTGTCCGATTAATTTTGTGCGAACGAAGCTTCGTTTACAGCAAATGCAGCCAGGAGAATTATTAGAAGTCTGGTTAGATCCCG
This sequence comes from Cyanobacteria bacterium P01_C01_bin.38, assembly GCA_039026655.1. Taxonomy (GTDB): domain Bacteria; phylum Cyanobacteriota; class Cyanobacteriia; order Cyanobacteriales; family Nostocaceae; genus Rivularia. Next base: position 14,344 of record JBCCLY010000008.1, read on the forward strand.
GAGAGCCAATCGAGCAAGTTCCCGATAGCTTGACAATGCATGGTTATAAAATTGAACAAATTAATGACTGTTCCGGCTATTTTTCTTTGTTGATAAGGTGTCCAGTTACTGAGTCATGAGTGATGAAGTATCAATAAAATCTGGACAGTTATTAGGTACGGTTCTTGCCGTGCAGGCTAATTTTTATAGAGTTCAGCTTGATTCAAAAGCACAGGGAGCAGAGGGAGCGGAGTTCGTCTCGGAAGCAAGAAAAGAAAGAGGTTTGATAGCCAATAATCCAATATTTTCTTCCTCTGCTTCCCCTGCCTCCGAGGCGAACTCCGCTTCTTCCGATCTTTCACTGCTTTTATGCACGCGCAGAACCCGTTTGAAGAAAATTGGTCAACAGGTAATAGTTGGCGATCGCGTTGTGGTGGAAGAACCCGATTGGGCTGGTGGTAGAGGTGCCATCGCCGATGTTCTACCGCGTAACTCTCAACTAGATCGTCCGGCGATCGCCAATGTAAACCAAATATTATTAGTGTTTGCTGTTACAGATCCTCCCTTAGAACCCTATCAACTCAGCCGCTTTTTAGTAAAAGGTGAGTCAACGGGGTTAGATGTAGTTTTGTGTTTGAATAAAAGCGATTTAATAACTTCTCAAGAACAGCAAGAAATTAAAGAACGTCTTAATAGCTGGGGTTATCAACCTACGTTTATCAGCGTTTACAAAGGTATAAATATGGACGCTGTAGACCGTATTTTGAAAAGTAAAATTACGGTTCTTGCTGGAGCTTCCGGTGTGGGAAAATCCAGTTTAATTAATACTTTGATTCCCAGCGCGAACTTGAGAGTAGCTGAAGTTTCCGGTAAATTAGCTCGCGGAAGACATACAACTCGCCACGTAGAATTATTTGAAATTCCTGGAGGGGGTTTACTCGCAGATACTCCAGGTTTCAATCAGCCAGATTTAGATTGCACTCCAGAAGAATTAGTTACTTACTTTCCAGAAGCAAGAGAAAGGTTAGAAAATGGTAATTGTAAGTTTAGCAATTGCCTACATAAAGACGAACCCGACTGCGTAGTGCGTGGAGATTGGGAACGTTATCAAGATTATTTAGATTTTTTAGAAGAAGCAATACAACGTCAAATCTGGCTCAAACAGCAAGCAGATCCAGAATCCAGCCTTAAATTAAAAACAAAAGGCAAAGGGCGGCAAGAATATGAGCCAAGATTAGAAAGCAAAAAATATCGCCGCGTTTCTCGAAAAAAGCAGCAGCAGAAATTACAAGAATTATATCAAGAAGAAGAATAAATAATTGGGGATTGGTAATTGGTAGTTGGTAGTTGGTAGTTGGTAGTTGGTGATTGGGCATTGGGCATTGGGCATTGGGCATTGGGCAACTAACAACCAACAACTAACAACTCCTAACTCCTAACTCCTAACTCCTAACTCCTAACTCCTAACTCCTAACTCATAACTTTTCCCTACTCCCTACTCCCTACTCCCTATTAAATAAATAATTAGCAACGATAGTCTACTGATTCCCATAAAGTCTTAAAATATTGTTAACTTCTGACTAATTAGAAATTTTCTTTCGGTGAGTTAAAACTCTCGCTGGCTTGGTTTATCTAGCTACACATTTATCAAGTGTGTAATAGACTCCTGCTTGTCTTGCGAACGAATGCTTCTACTTAATCACAACAATATATAGATATCAGCTCGGACTTAATACTATGGCTACTGGCTACGTTGCGCTTGTACTTCATGCACATCTGCCCTTCGTTCGTCACCCGGAAAGTGACTATGTGCTGGAGGAAGAATGGCTTTATGAAGCAATTACGGAAACTTACATTCCTTTATTACGAGTTTTTGAAGGTTTGAAGCAAGATGGTGTTGATTTTAAAATCACCATGAGCATGACACCGCCTTTGGTTTCGATGCTGCGAGATCCGTTGTTGCAAGAGCGCTATGACGAACACCTCGCGAAACTACAAGAACTTATAGAGTTAGAAATTGAACACAATGCTGAGAATGGTCATCTTAAATATTTAGGCGAGCATTACCACAACGAATTTGCTGCGACTAGAGAGATTTGGGAACGATATGAAGGCGATTTGGTAACTGCTTTCAAGAAATTCCAAGATTCTAACAATATTGATATCATTACCTGTGGCGCGACTCATGGTTACTTGCCGTTAATGAAGATGTATCCCCAAGCGGTTTGGGCACAACTTCAAGTAGCGGCAGAACATTATGAAGAAAATTTTGGTCGTCCTCCTAGAGGAATTTGGTTGCCAGAATGCGCTTATTATGAAGGATTAGAGCGCATGGTGGCGGATGCAGGATTGCGTTATTTCCTTACCGATGGACATGGTATTTTATATGCTCGTCCTCGTCCCCGTTTTGGTACTTATGCACCAATTTTTACAGAAACTGGCGTTGCAGCTTTTGGTAGAGATCATGAATCTTCTCAACAGGTATGGTCTTCTGAAGTGGGCTATCCCGGAGCTGCGGAATATCGGGAATTTTATAAAGATTTGGGCTGGGAGGCTGAATATGAGTATATTAAGCCTTATATTATGCCCAACGGTCAGCGGAAAAATACGGGCATTAAATATCACAAAATTACTGGTCGTGGTTTAGGACTGGGAGACAAGCAACTTTACGACCCTTATTGGGCGCGAGAAAAAACGGCAGAACACGCTTCTAACTTTATGTTTAACCGCGAGCGTCAAGTTGAACATCTCCACAATATGATGCATCGTCCTCCAATTGTGGTTTCTCCTTACGATGCGGAATTGTTCGGACATTGGTGGTACGAAGGTCCTTGGTTTATCGATTATCTCTTCCGTAAGTCTTGGTTTGACCAAGGTACTTATGACATGACTCATTTATCGGATTATCTAAAAACTAATCCGGTTCAACAAGTTTGTCGTCCTTCTCAATCAAGTTGGGGATACAAGGGTTTTCACGAGTATTGGTTAAACGAGACAAATACGTGGATTTACCCACATTTACATAAAGCTGCTGAGCGGATGATTGAATTAGCAAATAAAGAAGCAGAAGATGAGTTGGAGTGGAAAGCTCTTAATCAAGCTGCAAGAGAGTTACTTTTAGCACAGAGTTCCGATTGGGCGTTTATTATGCGAACGGGAACAATGGTTCCTTATGCTGTAAGGAGAACTCGCTCTCACTTAATGCGATTTAATAAGCTTTACGAAGATATTAATATTGGAAAAGTTGATAGCGGATGGTTGGAGAAAGTTGAATACATAGATAATATTTTTCCAAGCATCAATTATCGAGCATATCGGACTTTGTAGTTAAAAGGTGTGAAAATTTTTTGTAGGGTGGGCATTGTCCACCTTATTTCAATTTTGGATTTTTTAATAATGGGTGTGCTTTTGGGCAACGGATGATGGGCAGGTTGTTTTAGGAGTTGGTGGGTTTTTGGGCAACGGATGATGGGTAGGTTGTTTTAGGAGTTGGTAGGTTTTTGGGAAACGGATGATGGGCAGGTTGTTTTAGGAGTTGGTGGGTTTTTGGGCAACGGATGATGGGTAGGTTGTTTTAGGAGTTGGTGGGTTTTTGGGCAACGGATGATGGGTAGGTTGTTTTAGGAGTTGGTGGGTTTTTAGGAAACGGATGATGTATGGGTTTGTTTTGGATTTCTAATTATTTTTTTCCTAAAATAAGAAACTGATTTTATGATGAATTATGAAAAAATGAGCTTCGCGGAATTAAGAGCTTATGTGGTTGAAAATCGTAATGATATTCAAGCATTACGTTTTTTGATGAGTAAACGCAATCCCAATTCAACTAAATATCCCACACCAATAACTGAAGCTCAGATGCAAGAGCAAATGGAAGTTATTCGACGCAAAGTTAATGAAGATTCTGAAGTTTGATAAAGCGTAAACAAAACAAATAAAAATTCTATTTGTTGAATTATAAAATAAACATACAAAGAAAGCCCCCAACATCCTTACGCTGAGGGCTTTCTTCGTGTAAATCTATGCCGTTATCAAAGCACTTCATTTTTCTAGTATTTGCTAATTCGCTTATCGGCATAATTCTCTACAACAACATAAGCAGGTACGCGCTCCATGTAGTCGGTTTCTTTGCCAGTTACCGATTTAGCTAGAAAATCGAAAGATTCAGAAGCCCAATTACGTTCGTGAATGGGCTTCCTTTGTTCTCCTCGGAAATATGCTTGGCTACCTATCAACGCAGCGGCTACCCAACCTACAACGAATAATGAAATTAATATAGTCATCATGTTACTTGTATCCTCAAGTTAAATTTTTGTTTCGTTATGTAAACAAAAGTAACAAAAATTCATAAATTCTATAAAGGGGTGTTAACCGATTTGAAGGGAGGGTATTCCACACTACCGTTACGCGTCTACGGTAAATATTGTTCGTAGTAGGCGATTTATCGCTCTTGTTTAGGAAGCGCATTC
>JBCCLY010000009.1:0-18225 GCA_039026655.1 Cyanobacteria bacterium P01_C01_bin.38
CAGCTAGCATATTGTCTTTAACTTTTGGTGCAAATTCGCTAATCTTTGCTCCATCATTTCCCATTTGACCGATTAGTTTTAATGCTTTTTGGTCGCCCATTAATGCTCTATAAACTAGGTTTGTAGAAGCGTTAAATTTACCACTTAGTTGTCTTTCTAGGTGGCGCGATTTTGAAGAAACCAGATTTTTCAGCTTGCCAGTATTTTTCACAACGATTAATCCTCTCTTCTGTTAGTATTTCTGTGCATTGGTAGTGCATCCATTGTTGGTATTGCTGTATTCTTTCTTTTCTTTCTAGGTAAGCTTGGTATTTGAAGTGATAGCTGATTGATTGGTAGCAGTAATCTATTAGGAATAAAGCAGGAATAAGAATTAACAGCAGCTTGAACGCTCCTGTAAATGTTGAGTATTTACTGTGTTTTGAATGTTGTTGAGAGACTTTTGGAGAAGCTTTTGAGGCTAGAGCTTTTTTGCTCTAATACCTCCTTTGTTGATATAGCTCCTTCTACGCTCTTTCTTTGCAAGCTAGTAGTTCTCTTATCAATGTAGTCACGCAGGTTGTTATTGCTAGCATCAATTTGATGCTCGATGGAATCAAATTTACTTTGAGCGTAGTCTTTAATTAGTGAGTTTATAGTTTCTACAGCACTAACGAAGTCGGTAAATGAATCGCTAACGTTTTGAGAAATATCTGTGATTTCTGAATCATTCAGTTCAATGCCCAACGATTGGGCTTGTACTGTTATTAATTGCTCTTTTTGTTGGTTGGTAATTGCGGTTGAATTTTCTGTTATTTGAGTAGTTTCTGATTCTACCAAAGCTGGAGGTGTGTTTTCTGAATTGGAAATTTCTAGAGATTGATTATGTTTATCAATCAAGTACTGTACCCCTGCTTTTATTTGTTCTTGGGTGGGGTTATCTAAGTCATCGCATAAAACAGAAGAAGCTGCTTCTAAAAAATCGCTTTGTGAAAAACCCTGATAATTCTTCTTGTACAACCTTGTCCGAACGTTGTTCTGAAATTTTGTAGTAGCCATGTCGTTTTTCTCCAGTTACTCCACTATTAATTCAAGATAATTAACTCTAATCGTTGATTTTTTCAATTCCGTCCTTGAGTCATATTTATTCAATAGCTAAAACTTCAATTCTCGGTTTGGGCGTGTTTATTTTTGAGCCAATAATCCGTTTATTAAATGCCCATTTGGCGGCTCCAAGTGCAACTAATGCGAAATCATCGTTATTGAACTTTTTATTAGCGGAATAAGACAATCCACAGCGACTAAACCAGTGATATTTTGTGCTTCTAGGTATTTTTGTTATCTCTAATGTTTTTGCCAAATCGTATAGAAACGAGTCACAAGTAAAGGTTTGATTGCTGTTTCTATACTTATTAAAAACTTCCCAACATTCTTGGAAATCTTCACTCGTAAACGAAAATCGCTTATAGCGTGACTTAAATTGTGCAACTGATTTGACAATCGCTTCACTTGAAGGATTTTCTACTGCAAACCCTAAATGGCGCTTCATAGAAGCAACCAACCTGTACCAAGTTATATCCGAGATTTTCTTCCCCAAAGTCTGCTCGTAAAGGCTTCTGAGCTTTCTGTACTTTCTTAAGTAATTCTTGCTTGCCATATATTAATCGCTACCCTCCAATAAATAGATATACGGTGGTGATGTATCAAGTTGATGACTATCTGCAAATTCTTAGTTATCCGATACGTCAATAACTTTGAACCATGTATCAATACCCTTGGACACCTATCTGATAACTTGGATAATTAAAGATAAAAATTCATATTTACAAGGGTTGAAACACGCTCGCTTACAAGAGTTTTCAATGCTTTGGTGTAATTAGATTCCCCTTAAAAACAACTTTATATACACCCCTGTTAACACGCGGCGTTACACGGGAATGAACAATACGAATCTGTCCCAAAAATCGGCTGTAGTTTTGGCAGCATAAGGATTTTGGGGTTTTTATTTATGATGCTACACTAACACAATATTGTGTTGTTGCAACAGCGCAATATATAAAAATTTTGTTATCGCAAGGTAAAAATGGAAAATAGTTTATATAAAGTATTCAAGGAAGAGATATTGGGCAGACGTAACAACCCTAACTATTCGCAAATTACTGGTCTTATCCCGAAGTCGTTAGCTCAAAGCTTTCGGGTTTATTGTGTTGAAAACGAAATTCAACTTACAGAAGCTTTAGAAATCGCCATTCAAGAATTCTTAGATAAAAGACAAAATCAGCCTTCTTCAACCGAAGAAATAGACAAAAAGAAGTAGAACGCATGAACTATTACAATATTGATCCACTTGAATTACCATCGCTACCATTAGTTGAACGTTCGCATTTACCAAATTGCCCTGCCATCTACTTTGTGATGCAGGACGAATGCGTTTTATATATTGGTAGAACCATCAACTTAGCTCAAAGATGGGAAGCCCATCATAAATGGGAGCAGTTGATAGCACGAGGCACCCCTGTAAAGATTGCTTGGCTGGAATGCCGTGATGAAAGTTTACTCACCCAAATTGAGACGGCACTAATAAGACAGTTTGCACCTGAGATGAACGGATATGTTACCGATAAGAAAAAAGACCCAAATTATGGCTTAGTAAGGGGGCTTGTACCGCAAGGGTTACTTAAAAGGTTCAAAATCTACTGTATTGAAAATGGCGTAGATTATAGCCAAGGGCTAGAAAACCTGCTACGCGAATATTTTGAGTGGAAAGACCAGCTACCGACCGCAAGCCCCCGACACGAACATTGATGCAGATATCTACTTGTTCGCTCGGTTGCGCCAATCTCATCCGTTTTGGATTTCAATTATCGAAATCCAACCTAACCAAAACGTTTTGGTTAGCGACAACGTTTGCAGCATCACAAATGACGCGACTGCATTTCATGCATCAAAATAATAATGAATTTTGCTCAAAGATAGCCAAATCATAATCAATGGAAGCACTAATCTTATGGCAAAAAATAATACTAGTAAAAATAAACGTAAAAGAACGCGGAGTGTTAGTAATCCAAAAAATTCTGGCGTAATTAATATTAGTAATTTTGCGACAAAAATTGACCCTAATTTACTTCTTGATTGTCAAAAGCTATTGACAGTATTACAAAGCGATTTCTCAGACTTTATTAATGAGATAGCTACAACAGCGGCTATCAAACTAATAGAAAAAGACACATTAGGTAAACTACATCAATTTGAATACGATACTCTTGTTAAAAAACTTGCTGAGGAGATAGCAGAAAGTTTTACAAAAGAACTGAAAGATAATTCAGAATTACAAGCTAAAACGGAAAATTTACTACCTAAAGATTTACCAGTTGTAGAACAAAATTTAAAGACTGTAGTTCCTATTCCCTCATCAGCAGTGATGTTTTCCAGTATGGAAGCTCTCAACAGGAAAGACTTATGGCAAAAAGATACTGAGGGAATGGCTTATTTACAGCATAGAGCCAAAGGCAATCCCAATAATTACATTGAGCATTACATTTGTAGTCCAGGTGATATTACCATGCTTCCCTGGAATGAAGCTCAACAAATTATTGATAAATTTGGCTTTACAACTGCTAAGTTACACCTGATTTTCGCTGCTCATGCTATGAATCAGGAGAACCCTTGGCAAAACACTTTCAACCTAAAAGCAAGCGATATTATTCAGGAATTTGGATGGGATAAAAATCACGAAAAACCTAAACCAGAAAAGCTGCTAGAGATTGCTAGCACGGCGTTTGCCCTTGATTGTCTGTTAGTAAAAACTGTTTGGGTAGAGGGGAAGAATAACAAAGGAGAAATTATAGGTAGTGTTCCTGTAGGGAGAATGTGGAATGTCCAAATTCAAGTTAGCGGTCAGCTTAATTTGGAAGGAAAAATCAATAATCCCGATGAAGTTTACATCACAATACAGCCAGGATTGTGGACTCAAGATTTTTTGAATCGAGCTGGAGCCAAATCGCGGGAAGCTTTATATCAGTTTGGCTACTTAGCCCAACAAGTTTTAAAAATTGACCCATACCATGATGAACTCGCGCTAAGGCTAGCCATATACCTAACATTGGATAGTCGCGTTCGCCTTGACGGAAAGTATAGAGTAATTGAGCTATTAGAAACTGCATTTCCTAAAACGGTTATAGACAAAGCCCGATCTGACTTCCGCAGAGCTTATGACCTAAAGCAGCGCTGGGATAGTGCAATCAAGCTACTGCTAAAGCTGGGTTGGCAGGTAGTATTTGACCCGGAAACTTACCCGGAATGGCTAAAACCAGACTCCAAGGATAAGAAACCCAAAGGCTACCTGGCGAAACTGCTGGATGCAAAGTTAACTATCAAACCCCCAGCCCCTATCCCTGAACTTATAGCATCCAAAGCGAAGCCCAAGAGAAAACCACTACAGTCAAAAACTAAAGTTACATCTCCGCCACAAAACACCTGCGTGACTAGTAGCCAAATCAGAGAAGCGCGTACTGCCAAAGGGTGGGCACAAGCTAAACTAGCTGGTTTTCTCGGTGTATCCCAAAAGCTCATCTCCTTGATTGAAAGAGGCGAGCGCACCCTTAATCCAGAGCTAGCCGCCCAAATCCAAACGCTTCTGGATATACAAGATTGAGTATTGCTACTTAACATTTCTCAACTATCAGCAGATTATTACCTGTGGTTGGCTTGCGTTTGTTCTTGTAACCACTTGGAAGGTTAAGCAATGTTCATAAAATTAAGCATTCCAAAACAAGACTTGGATAAAACTAAGCCCAAAGTACCATCAAATAAACCTATCCATAATCCCTTAAACTTAAGTGAGCAGTCAATCAATTTATCTTGGAATCATTCTATCTCTAGAACTTTCATCTTCTTTAGGATTACTATCAAAAAATATAGAAAATTCAGGTATGTCTTTCTCACTTGCCTGTTTAATTAAATTCATGCGATGAATATTGTTTCCAGCAGAAGTTGGGTGTTGTTTACGATTGTATTTTTTCATTACATAATCCACAACAGGTCTGTATGTGTATGCAAAAGCTTCTTCAATTGAAATATAGCCATCATCATCACTATCAACAGCTATAGAAGTGAAAGTTTTAAGTAAATGATAAGTAAAAACTCCGTGTTTTAATGTTGTATCTTCAAATGCAAGCTCCTCTCTTTTGGATGCAGATATAATTCCAATATTTTCATTATTTGCGATAATAGGTCTAGCTAACGCATCACCAACTTGACATCCATCAAGTATGACTATAATGTAACTGTTAGAGTTTTGAAAAATCGGAACTAAATCTTCAATAAATTTAATAGCATTTTCTTTTGGCATCCCGTTTTCTACTACAGTATCATATGCCATTAAATAGCATTCTTGCTTATCTCCATCCGGACGGGTACCATGAGAAGACCAAGTAATAGTAAGACTATCATCCTGATTCAATTTTGATACAAATTCATTGATCTGATTTATAATATTATTCTTTGTAGCCTTTTCATTAAGAAATTGAACAGTATTTTCAGATTGGATTAGACCAGTTTTCTCATTCGTTAATACATCATGCATTTTGACAGCATCGTTAACACAACCTTTTAAAGAATTTAAACCAGCAGAAGCATAATTATTTATGCCTACAAATATACCGTGATTCGCCATAATATTTAAAATCCCAGACAAAAATTTGAAAATAATCTTACATTGTATAGCTTTGAGCTTTAGAACAAAACCATCCGTATCCCCGGACAATCTTTTTTTTTGAAAATCCTTGTAGATGGATAGTTCAGCTTGAGTATTAATTACTTAAATTTTTACAAATATCAGCCGATATTCACCTCTGGTCGGCTGATTTTCTGTTCTCAACTTGTTCTAAAAAAGTCAAATAATAGGCTTCAAGAGCTTACTATATATAGCTTTGAACTTTAGAACAAAAGCATCCACATCCCCGGATAAAACCATCCGTATCCCCGGACAATCTTTAAAAAAAAATCCTTGTAGATGGATAGTTCAGCTTGAATATTAATACTTAAGTTTTCACAAATATCAGCTGATATTCACCTCTGGTCGGCTGATTTTCTGTTCTCAACTTGTTCTAAAAAAAAAAGTTGAAAAAATAGGCTTTAAAAGCTTACCACGTATAGCTTTGAGCTTTAGAACAAAAGCACCCGTATCCCCGGATGAAAACACCCGTATCCCCGGATGAAAACACCCGTATCCCCGGATGAACTATCGCTGAAACCCTTGGAAAATAAGGTTTAGAACAAGACAGAGGAATAGATCAGTTCATCCAAACCCGTCTCTGCGGTTCTGGCATATTTGGCAATGCTGTATACATTTCGCCAAATGCTGAAATCGCTACCTCTTTTACCAAGAACTCTCTTGGGTGATGTTGACGCACTTTTGGTGTACCAACTTCAAAGGGAGTAAGGGCTGATGGAAAATAATTCCCCTCCTCAACACCCCAACAACCTCACATCCAACGAATATCAAGAACTCGCAGTAGAAAGCGCCATCCACCCCGCGCTAATCGCAGCGAACTTCAAGCACATCGCAGGCGCAACCGTCTACGATTACCTATTCATCTCAAAAGACCTACCCCGAACTAATCCCGGAAGAATCAGCAGCGGCTTCCTAAGACGCTACCAACACGCCGAACTCGGTGGATGGTGGGTTAGCGGGCTAGACCCCTACAACAACTGGGAGCGGATGGAATGGGGACGATTTAAGCCCACCCACCCGCGAATTGACTCAAAAGGCAGATTCATCAAATACGAGTCACCGCCCAAAATTCCCAACCGCGTCACCTACTTTGACGTACCAGACTGCATTTGGGACAAAGTAGCCAAGCGGTACGGAATCAAGCGGTACAATTCCCCATTAGCCCTGCGACTCCGCGATAGGTCGCGTCCGCTAAACTTCTGGGAATGGGTACTGGCACACCCAGAAATCCCCATAATCCTGTGCGAAGGCGAAAAGAAAGCCGCTGCTTTGTTAAGCCTGGGTTTTGTAGCGATCGCCCTCCCCGGAATTTGGAACGGACGAGTTGGCTTCAAAGACTTTGACGAACGGTTGCATCCCGACTTACTGCCCCTGGCGCAACCGGGACGTAAAATCCAAATTCTTTTCGACCACGAAACCAAAGCCAAAACCCGATGGGCAGTCTTCCAAGCCACCATTCGCACAGGGAAGGCTGTAGAAGCCGTCAAATGCCAATGTGATGTCATAACACTCCCTGGACCAGAGAAGGGCGTTGACGACTTCGCTAGCGCCCGGAGAATGGACGCTGACTTTTTACTCACAGCCATCATCGACGATGCCAGGTCGCTTGACGATTATCGGCGCTCGTTCTTCATCAGCAACCGGGGACTAAGCAAGAAATACAAGCCCCACGTCCGCGTACATGCCAGGTACTTATCCGATGCCATAAAACTTCCCTTGTCAGGACTGGTGGTGCTTTCCAGTGACATGGGAACGGGAAAAACCGAATTGATGAGAAAATGGCTATTAGATAATCCACAAGTGAAATTTCTCAACAACGGGCATCGGGTTAACCTGCTCAAAAACTTGTCAGAACGCTTGGAAACCGATATGTACTCGGAGTTGAGTTACGGGGATTTAGCCAAAGCCAAAGCTTTGAGCATTACCATTGACAGTTTGCATAAGCTCAACACCGAAGCCCTGGAATACGGCTGTGTGTTTATTGACGAGGCTTGCCAGTACCTAACCCACTTGCTGCACTCCAAAACCTGTAAGGAATACCGAGCGCAAATTTTGGAAGTACTCGAATATATCGTCTACAACGCCCAACTGGTGGTGATTGCGGACGCGCACATGGATGACTTAACCGTGGACTTCTTCCTGGCAATGCGTCCCCAAGGAGAAGAACCGTTAATTTTTGTTAACGATTGGAGAAACGGCGATCGCGTTATTCACTGGTACGAAGGCAAAGATTCTTCTACCTTGGTAGCCCAAATTTCTGCGTCGCTGATGACTGGGCAGAAAATTATGGTAGTTGCCGATTCAAAAAAGTTCATTAAGAAACTTGAAAAGTCGCTTTGTATGTCCATGAAGGTGGAAGTTGGTTCGTCTTCATCCGAAGAAGGAGACAAGGAGACAAGGGGACAAGGGGACAAGGGGACACCAGGAGCAGAGGAGCAGGTAAAAACTTCCCCCACTCCCTCACGGACAAACTCCCCCACTCCCAAGAAATCCCCCCTAAGAATCTGGTCAATTCACTCAGATAATTCCGGTAGTAAAGAAAATGTTGCCTTCATCAAAGACATAACGAACTCTATAAAGGACGTAGATGGTCTTCTAGCGTCTCCTAGCTTGGGTACAGGGGTCGATATACCGACATACCATTTCGATGTCGTTTACGGGGCATTTCACGGGGTTTCCCAAACTGCTACCGAATGCGCCCAACAACTTTACCGCTATCGTCCCAAAGTTCCCTTTCATGTTTGGGTCGCTCCCAGACCACCTTTTGGGTACAAAGATACTAATGCCAGTAAGATAAAAGAGCGGTTGCTGCAAACCAACGAATTGACTGCGTTTCTCATCCGAATTGACCGGAAGACGGGTAAACGCGGTGCTGAAAAAGATTGGGCTTTGGATGCATATTGTCAAATTGAAGCCAAGCGCAATCAGTCAATGAACAACCTGCGGACAGATTTACGCGAGTTATTGACGGAAATGGGCAATCAAATTATCCCAATGGGGGCGGAGGATGATAAAGAAACCGCAGAACGCTTAAAAGATGCCGCAGCTGCGTTAGATGTTGCATATAACACAGGTGTCGTCAAAGCCAGGGATATTTCTGCTAGCGAATACCGCAGCTACAGAAGCAAGGAATACCTCAATCCCGAAGAAATTCTGGAGTGCGAGAAATTCCGCATCAAAGAAGCTTACGGGATGGAAATTACTGAGGAGTTAGTAGCCTTAGATGACAAAGGTAAGTTAATTAAGTCAATCATTAATCTAGAAGCAATTTTATCTGATACAGATGGTGTAATTACTGATGAATCAACGGGAAGACAACACCCAGCACCGCCAAAAATTGTGACCGATAAAGACCACTCGGAACGCTTGCATTATCCGTTGTGTATGGATTGGGGTAATTATTCTGCGAAGTGGCAGGCTCGGTTCTTCCTGGGGCTAGATAAAGTACTCCAACGCTTGATGAATGGAGAAAAAATTACAGCCAAAGACCCAGAACTATTACGGATGACCAAGCTTGCCGAACAAACTAGCAAGCATATAAAAGCCATCCTTGGGTTTACCGTTCCCTCCAATTGCGAACCAATATGGTTGTTGGAGTGGTTGGTTAGACAATTGGGGTTAAAGCTGATTAACGACAAACCTGGTGCAAGGGGTAAACAAGTTAAATATCACTTTTTAGATATTGAGAAATTGCAATTTGCACTGCTCGTAATGAAGCATCGTCAGCTTAAACGAAAACAAAGAGAAGAACGAGCGCGTCAAGAAGCGGAAGACCAACGACGATATCAGGCTGGAAGGGAAGCACAGTACGGGATTTCGCCTCCGCCAGACCCCGTATCCACCCCCCCCCCTAATGGTATAGGGAATTCCCCATTGGGAGGGGTGAATACTACCGCTTCCAATGGGGTGAATTTGGACAAAAGCGATAATTCTTCTCCTATATATGGAGTCGGTGGGGATTGGGAACCCAGGGATGGGGGATAGTACTCCGATTCAAACCAGCCTGACTATGCTCCGAGAAGCGATTATTGGGGGTGTAGAAGCGGTAAAAGCTACTATATGCTCTTGGACTTCCGAACGACGGTGGTGTGCGGTGCTGCTGCTGGAGGAAGTTGCTTTCTGTGAGTTACGGCTCTTTGGAGCAAATGATACCAGGCTTTTATGCGTGGCTGAGTTGAATCATTGATGTTTGCTTAATTTTTATCAGAAATATTTATCTCTACCATTTGAGCGATCAACATGGTACAGTTTGGAATTTAAACTTTCTCTTGTTGGTAATCGCTGCCACGCAACGAGAGCGACTTTAGGAGGTGTCTAATGTAATCTGTGAATAGTTTCTTACAACAAATATCAACCAATTTATGACAACTCAATCAATAAAGCCGGGTCGTTTGATACGGGATTCATTAATATTAGTTATACCAATTTATACTTCACTACTTGTTTTTAGAATTCCCGGATTTATATTTTCTTTATTGCAATTTGTAATTCCTGAAATATGGTTTACTGTACTAGTCTCTTTGTATTTTTTATCTATAAATATTATTTTTTATGGAGCGGTAAGACATTTTACCTATAAAAAAATAAATCATCAAGAAGTCACTATTTCTCAATCCTTGCAAAAAGCGATTGAGAAGTTTTCAGAACTAATTTTATTAAGTACATTTTTTTCACTTTATATTCCTATTCTTGGATTTCCTCGCTTATGGTTTGTGTATCATGCAGTTATGATTGAGGACTACTCAATAGCTGATGCATTCAAGCGAAGTTGGCAACTGACTAAAGGTTATGGTTGGCAAATTTTCTGGAATTTTCTAATACTAATGCCTATTTCCTGGGTGCGAACTTTTCTCCCTAGTTTAATCAGTGCGTCCATCTTTGGAATTTCAGTTTGGGATATTAATCGAGAAGGATTATTAACAACTGACCCTGCTTTTATTTTTAATAAATTACTCACTATATCTGTATATTCCCTTATATACTTCCCATTAGTAACAATTTACGAATTGTTAATATTTATGAGATTATTGGCTTTAGAAAAAAGAAAGTTAGATTCAGTCGCTACGTAAAGATTCTATATACTGAATAAAGTCAGCAAAATCACCTGGTTCAAATGTCTTCTGGTAATCTTCGGGGTGACGACAAGGATTGGGATTATCTGGTGTAGTCAATCGTGTATAAATGTAGTCACACTCTACCCCATCCAGTTTAGTTGAACGTGCGATTTTCCAGTCTTGAATACAAGCACCAGTTAAACAAGCGCCAGTGAAATCTGCTTGTTTGAGTTGAGTATTCACCAGTTTTGCACCAGAAAGATTAGCATCTTGTAAATTCGCTTCACTTAGGTCTGCACCAATAAAGCTCGCATCTTCTAAGTTAGTACTAGATAAGTTTAGACCCCGGAGGGATAAGTAATCGAAGTTTTTACCTTGTCCCATTCCTGTTGTTACTAATTCTCTTATTTGTGGAGACTTCAAATAACTTTCTCCAACACAGGCAAGGTTTAATTCTCTTGCATGGAACCATGAGGTGCGTGTAAGATTAGCATCGCTGAAATCCACATTTTTAAGCTTTGCGTTAGAGAAATCAGCATCGGTTAAATTAGCTCCTCGAAAACTTGTTCCTCTCATCCAAAAACTTGTAGCAGCAACGGCAGCATTTACAATAAAAGCATATTTTTTATTTCCGTTTATTGCTTGCCAACCTACATAAAAACCAAGTCCAGAAATGCTTATAAATATTAGCGCACTGCCAGCAGAATTAAGTTCTGTTTCACTTAGGATTAAAAATAGCCAAAGCGGAATCCAACATAAACCTACTGTTAAAGCTAATGTTCTATTCACAATCATAGCTAAAGCCATCGCTATAGCCTCAGCTAAAATTAAACCAACAGCTGCAACTAGAGCCAAAATAATAGCAACATTAATATAGTTATTCAGATCCCAGTTATAGCTGAATATGGATTCAAGCCATGCCCGAAAACTGTCATCAGCAACATCAGAGATTTTTATTGTTGAATTTTCACCACTGATTATCAACCAACCATTGAATCCTAATAACACACCTAAAGCTATAGTCCAACGAGTAGCCCATTTCCCAAGAAAACCCAAGACTCCTAACCTAGCACTACTACCACCAATCACCAAGGCTATAATTCCAGCTATTGCTAAAATCGTTTTTTCACCCCAACTCCAAATCGCAGGTAATCCTATACCTCCAACTAGAGCTATACCAGTTATAACTAAGGTTACAGACCCTAAAGTTGCTTCAATACCCCGACGGAAAATCACAACACAGATGACAGTAAACAACAGCAGGACACTGACAGCAAAAATATAAGTTGCTTCGTTAGGAGGAGAGATGACAAAGGTTTGTAGATAATCCCCCATTATAATTGCACCAATGCCTGATGAAAGCGATAGCAATATTGAGCAGAATATGATTCCAATCTCCCAAAAATTTCGTAATCCTGCGGTGGTATGGGTGAATTTAGCACCAACAAGAATAGCATTTGTAAAATTTGCGCCTCGAATATCTGAGTAGCTAAAGTCTGCGCCCTTCAAGTTTTCTCCTTTAAAGGATTGCCCTTGCAGATTGGCACGACAGAAGTTAATTGTGTGTTCGGAATGCAATGCATTAAGCTTTGATTGAACAGGTGCGGGGATGGGTAACTTCACACCTGCAATTCGGATTTGGTTATCTACGCTAGCCAATTCTTTTAGATATGCTGTTGCTACTTCAATATTTCCACGAATAAAAGCTGATATGCCGCGAGCATAGGTCAGTAAAGATTGAAATCCTTGGATTGGTAATGCAAGAGTTTCTAGTAAAGACGACATACGCAATATTTCAGCAGGGTTCTCAAAATTTAGCCGAGAAAACGCTAATGCTAATTCGTAAGTAATTTTATGGGGTCGGGTATGGGCTAAAGCTGCCCACCGCTGCGCTTTAGCAAGATTTTGCACATCAGGTTCATCGCTCCGAAGTTGTTGGTGAATATAGTCGAGTAGGAAGTTTGATAACTCTTCAACCCTTGTCTTACCAAAACGCTCATCTTGTTTCAAACGATTTAGCAATTCGTTTCGCACCGTTGCATCCATTTGGTAGAGTTCATACCCAACTTCATTGCACAAACTTGAAAGCAGCAAATCGCTTACAGCAAACCAAGGAATGTCTAGGGCTTCACCACGGATATCTTGGCGAAAGTTTATCCACAAGGAATACAAAATGTCCGACGTGAGTACCAACGGTAAAGCAGCATGATATGCCAGGTAAAGATGTTCTTGACCAAAGCGTTTTTCAAAAGATGCTAATCGTCGAGCTGCGATACCGGGTTTTAGACTAGTAGTAACAGTCATATAATCAACTTTTCCTCAAAATTCAGATGCCCCAAAATGTCCAGATTGTCCGCGCAGGACAGCGATTGCATTGTGTAAGCCTTGGCGGCTCAATTCAAACATCGGCACGAATTGAGCAATTTGACCTGCCGTAGTGCCAAACCAACGATAACGGGGCATGGGATTGAGCCAAGCAATATTACGAACCTGCTGTTTGAGTTGCTCCAAAAACTGTGCAGTTACTTCCACTCGTTCTGGGTTTAATCCACCTCGTGCAGCACCTGCATCACTGAATAATAACGCGGCTGTGTAGTGAGAACTTGGGCAGGTGAGAGCATCATCAATTTTTTCTGCCATTTGATAATAGCGATCGCGATAGAGGTAATCAATTGGACAATTATGGAAGTAATAAATATCTGTATTTTCCAAACGCCCACCTTTCCTGGCAGTTTCTGCTAATTGATTTGATAAATTTTGAAATGGCATCATTGAGCCATCTAGATCAAGCAGCAGCAGTAACTTACTGCGGTTAACCCGACGCGGGACAATCACAGGTTCAAGCAACACTCCCTGTTTGCTAATGCTATCAACTGTTGCCTCCACATCGAGTTCTGTTGGTACTCCTTCCCGCAGCATACGGCGTAGATAACGCCAACTTTGTTTCATCTGGCGACGGGTTAGCGGAGGATATTCGCTAATCTGAATAAAGCGGTTGAGAGGTTTTACAGTTTCTGGTGGGGAAATTTTTTGTTCAGCTTCTGTCGCCTTGATTTTGTCGCTTGTATTTCCTAAAGTTTCAGATTGACTGTCATCAGGCGTTGTTTTTTCTGGTTTAGGAAATGAGGAATTTTGTTCGGCGCTGTTTTCAGCATTTCTTCTTCTTCTTAAAATTATGTAGGGAATAGCAAAAAGAATAAAATATGGCAAGATTAAACGTTCCAAGATTAAATACCAAATTGAATATTCTTTTCCACTGCTTTTTTTTCCATCAACCACCTTAATTACAAAACTCTGCCTACTTATGGCACCGTGGTTATCGGTTACTCTAAGCTCCACAGGATACCTTTTTGGTTTTTTATCAAGTAAGTCACCAAATGGAGAATCGGTTTCATCTTTTAAATCCTCAACAGTGCTTCCTTCTATGCCAGATAAGGTAGCTGTTTTGTTTTTATTAGATTTAAAAGTTAGCCACGAAGGATAGTCTACCGCTTCAATAGTTATAGTATCTCCTTTATTAGAATCGTGAGCTTTAATCTTATATTCATATTTTTTGCTTTGTATTACCTGTGTTACAGGTTCACTGATAAAAATTGGAGGGCGATTTAAACGCCAAATCCTGACAGCAATTGCAAACACTAAAAGAAAAATTCCAGCAGGAATAAAATAATTTTTTAGCAATTTTAAATAATCGGAAATCTGGAATGATTTCTCCTCTTCTTCCTGAGTATTTTCTGTTGTGGATTTTTCAGTAATTGAAGCAGACGAAGTGACTAGTATGGAAGCGCTAAGTAACTCAGGTGGAGGAGCAATAATTTGTTCAAAATGATAATCAAATAATTGTTTATCTTGTTTTGATTTAACCCATAGAGTACGGCATAATCTAGCTAGAGCAGTCTTGTTTTCAATACCATAACCTGCTTGCAATGCCTTTAAAACTGCTTGATAATCATCCACGCCAAGCGGCAATCCAGCTTTGCGTAATCGAGTAAATAGTTCTAGGAGGGGAAGATTATCCATTTAGTAGAAACTAGAAAGTAAGGTTCATAGATTGGAAGTTATAAATAAACAGATAAGGAATTATTTGAGGTAACGCTTATGGTCATCCCAATGTTTCAGTAAAACACCTGCAAATGGAATTTTACCTTCCAATTTTTCCAAAATTTCATCTTGAGGATATCGACGAAGCACATAAAGCCAGTCAATCAATTCACTAGTGCTAACTTTTTTCCCAGCCTCCCCTTTGTCTTTCTGCATTTCTGTACGTAATTTAAGAAAGCGATTTATTGCTTTTTGAACTAATGTTTCTGATTCAGCAGGAAAGTGAGCCTTGATAATAGCAAGAAGTCGTTCTTCATTAGGAAACTCAACGTAATGAAATAAACAACGTCGTAAAAATGCATCAGGCAAGTCTTTTTCATCGTTGCTAGTAATAAAGACAATTGGTGGTATATTTGCTTTAATTATCTGGCGAGTTTCGTTAACAACAAAATAAAGCTGATCTAACTCCAGCAGTAAATCATTTGGAAAGTCAATATCAGCTTTATCTATTTCATCTATTAAAACTACTGTAGGTTTTTCAGAAATAAATGCTTCTCCTAATGCTCCCCAGGTGATGTATGTTGAAGGTTGATTAATTCGTTGTTTTTCTTCTGGTGTTAGGCTATCAGAAGCTGCAAGTTGAGCATCTCGTAAACGTCCAACAGCATCATAGCTATATAAACCATCTTTTGCTCGACTTGTAGATTTTATGTACCAGGCTTTAAAGTCAAGTCCCAATTCATAAGCAACTGCTCTGGCTAATTGGGTTTTACCGCATCCAGGTTCTCCTTTTAGCAGCAAAGGACGTTGCAAGCATATTGCAAGATTAACTGCCTCGACTAATTCAGCATCGGGTAAATAGGGATATAATAGTTGACCTGTTGTGCGGTCGCATTCTCCTGGCTCCGGCTGGACTAAGCCTGTATACTCAGACACATGATTGCTCAATAAATTTTTAACCATTCCTCAAGCCATTCACATTCACATAAATTACATATTTCCCGAAATGCTGGTATC
The DNA here is from genome assembly GCA_039026655.1 of Cyanobacteria bacterium P01_C01_bin.38. Lineage (GTDB taxonomy): Bacteria > Cyanobacteriota > Cyanobacteriia > Cyanobacteriales > Nostocaceae > Rivularia. Next base: position 15,826 of record JBCCLY010000009.1, read on the forward strand.
GGTATACCAGCCTCACTATTTTCTAGAATTGTTTGGACTGCTTCATCTACATTTTCTACCATTTGATCTGGTAGGTGAATAAATTCATTATTAATCCAATTTTGCAATACTGTATCAGAAAAAATTTTTAGAAACGGTAGTTTTACAGGAGTGCAACAACTCCAAGTTGGCTCAAAAATTTCGGCAAACGAAACGTTCCAACTTTGGTTTTTAACGAATCCTGCGTTATCTATCAAAAACATCAGTAATTTGAAGTTTGTTTGAGAGGCAATACTTTGAGCTTTAGTAGCAAGTGGCGACCAAAATTCCTGTATTAGTTCCTGTAGTAGCTTTTCGCACATGAATTCTACATTGTCAATGACTATGTAGATATTTTTAGTTGTCCAAGATTTAAATACCTTCTCAGCAATTAAATCTGGAGAATCTTTGATTCCCCCAAAGTGGCGACCTAATTCCTTCCACATTGTTTGAGAATTGGGATTATAAACAAGACAGTCAAGGTCAACCAATACGGGTCTATCTGAGACTCTACGAATTTCTTTAAGTAATCGATTAGCTAACCAATGTTGTCCATAATCTTGAGAAGAGCCATGAATCATAAATGCTGCTATTTGTTGCCTTCTAATAAATCTCGAAAATAGCTGTTCTTGCTCCGTGTAGTCCAATCTCTGTAGCAGGTAATAAAGTTGCTGATTTTTGATTTGACGAATTTGCCAATCAAGTTCCTCTTGCTTTTCCTTCGCTTGTTTAAGTAACTGTTCATATTGGAGACTTCTAGTTACATCCGTTTCAATTGCTAGAGCGCTACCTAAGCGATTTATTTTTTCTATTAATATGCTATATTCCTGCTGTAAACCTTCAAGATTATTGTCAAAACTTTGATTAGAAAGCATCGAATTTTTAATAAATAGCTGTTAGTGCCCGTCCAATTCAATTTAGATTCAATGAAGTTTAGTATTTATGATTTCAAGTTGTTCATCAAGACGCTTGCATTTTAATTGAGTTCGTTCAATTTGTTTTTCTAACTTAAAACAAACGGCTTCATCTGTCTCAATCGCTATAGTATTTCTTAAACGTCGCAGCTTTTCACTTAATAGGTCGTACTGCTGATGTAAGCCTTCACGTTCCTGCTCTAACTGACGACGTTGCCAACTAGTTAATTTGTTAGATTTGGGAATTATGCTGTCATTATGAGTGGACATTTTATGTCTTTTCTTCAACATAGGGGTCAAATGTTCCTGAATCCCCGCCATTTGAATAGAATTACATCCCCACTTATAAGCAAACTCCACGTCACGACCTGCACCTAATGCATCGTAAAACCCGAAAGCAAATTCAAGGGCTGCACTATCTCCAATTGCCTGAGTCATTCCAATTACGTAGGGAATGTGTTGAGCAATTGCCTCTGCTTGTACCTCTGAGTAACAAGCATTTAGAACTACACACGCTACCTGTTCGGCAACTAGTTCAAATAAACTTGCCAATGACTCTGCTTCAACAAACTTAGTATTGCCACCTTCATCTTCAAAAACTAGACCTTTTTCGCCTCCACCATGTCCAGAAAAGTGAACTATTTGAGGATTTACTTCTAAAATTGTATGTTGAACATCCCTCGGACGAACTGCCCACCGTTGTATCAAATTAAAATGAACGCCATACCGTGTTCGTTGCAAATTTTCACTGATATCACGCACTTCTTGATCCAATCGCAGGGACGTTGTACCTTTAGGATTTGCTGCCAAAATTAGAATGTTTTTAGTTGATGTACTATCAATACTCATTATTGTGGAAAATTAAAACAATTTTGTACTTAGACTACAGCTGATGAAATTTATTATACGAATAACAACACGGTTTATGTCCGTGTGCTTCTTTGAGTGTTTGTTTTAATTGCCTAACTAAGAAAATCACTAATTCTTTGAATGGGCAACTTTCTGAAACATGATTTAACAGTACTAATTGACACATAACCAGTTATCTTTATTATTGTAACGGGGCAGGTCAACTCAATTATTTATGACCAAAATCATTGCTATCTTTAACCAGGCTGGGGGGGTGGCGAAAACCACCCTAACCCAAAACCTGGGCTATCACCTAGCACGCAGGGAACACAACGTCTTGCTCATAGACATGGACCCGCAAGGTTCCTTAACAATTTTCATGGGCTTAGTTCCCAGAGAATTGGAGAAAAGTATGTATGATGCCATAGTCGAAGAACAACCCCTACCAATTTCTGAGGGGATTCACGGCATGGACTTGGCACCTACTAACACCACCCTTAGTACGGCGGAAATGCAATTAGTCAATGCTGATTTGCGCTAATTTCGGCTCTAATTCGCCATTGAACCATTTCTAGAAGATTACGACTTTTTTTTGATAGATTGTCCTCCTAGTTTGGGA
>JBCCLY010000010.1:0-17716 GCA_039026655.1 Cyanobacteria bacterium P01_C01_bin.38
AATGTCTTCACTCATGATGAAGGCTGGTAACTATAAAAAACCGACAATTTAATTTACTACCCTGTTTGAAGCTGGTTAAGATGCTGCCGTGATGTCAGTTTTTGATTATTTCAGTTGATTGTAGATAGTTTTATTTTGTTTGAGTTGCCAAATTGCCGAATTGTTTTGTTGTTAAATAATTTATAATAAAATATTTCTTCAAATGTTAGCTGGCGGTTGAAACCGCAGCTAAACAGGCAAAACCCGCCTGCGCGGGTTTAAAATTTATTAGTCCACGTAGGTGGACTTTGCTTGTGTAGTCGCGGTTTTAACCGCCGGATTCTTTTAAAATATCCTAAAATATCCTCTTATAAAGCCATTCTTAACATTCTTTGGCTTGATTAGTTTTATTGGGAGCATCCCGATTTTGCAAAAATACAATTTGGTAGTGCGTTAACGCAGTGTTTCCGTAAGGAAATGCATCTTGCTCGCTATGTATATCTAGCGAGCAAGATGCTCGCACTACAAAAATAAATTTCCACCCGCAGGGATGCTCCCGTTTTGTTTGGATTAGCAAGGATTCTTAATACACCCGAATCAATAAAAACTATGATAATTTTGAATATAATTTTTGTCCATCTGCCCGTTGAGAATCTATTGTTTGCTTAAAACTTTCAAATAATTCTTGTCTTGCTATAGATTCGGATTCAGGTATATTACGAAAATGTTGTATTCGTTTTTCTAAAATTTCTATGGCTCGTTGATTTTTCTGTAATTGCTTATCTTTATGCCACACAGATTTATTCATTCAAAATAATTTATATGACTTATTTATTGTATTATTTTTGCTATAGAAGTTTTAGAGTTAAATCTGATTTTACAACATCCGCTATGAGTAAAGTATATTCATCTATAGCAATCCTAATTGATTTATGTTAGCGCAACGCACCTGTCAAGGCATAACATACGTAGGGGAGGCAGATTGGGGTGTGGATTCTCCTCCCCCAATACTGCCGTTGTGTTGTCGCGCAGCGCAACGCACCATTTTATCAACATCTCGGTGCGTTAGACTGAAGTCGTAACGCACCCTACAAATACTACAAATACGTAATTTTTTATGTCCTAACGGACACGCTCCGCTAACAATATTCAAATTTGATTCCTATATGAATTAATATCACATAAAACTAGATAAAATTTCTACCGTAGCTTTCCCCGTTTTTTCCCAACTAAATTGTTTAGCTCTTTCTATTCCTAATTTAGATAACCTGTTTCGTAATTGTTCGTCGGTAGAAACTAAATTCATCGCTTCAGTAAGTTGTTTAGTATCGTAAGGATTAATTAAAATTGCAGCATCTCCAGCAACTTCTGGTAAAGAAGAAATATTAGAAGTAATTACCGGGGTTCCACAAGCCATTGCTTCTAATACCGGAAATCCAAAACCTTCCCATAAACTAGGAAATACTAATGCTAAAGCTTGATTGATAATTTTCGGTAGTTCGCTTAATGGTACGTAATTAAGAAATTTAATTTGCTCGGTAATACCTAACTCTTTTATTTGTGTTTTTAATAAAGGTGTATAGCGTTTATCTTCTGAACCAACAAACCATAGTTCATAATCATTGCTGTTAGGTAAAGCTGCAAATGCTGAAATTATTCGCTGTAAGTTTTTGTAAGGATCTTGTCTTCCTAAATAAATAAAATAAGGTTTAGCAACCTCTTCTTTAATCTTATCTAAAGGTTTAAAATACTCAGAATTATGTGCAAGAAGAATAGGAGTAATTTTACTTTGAGGAATTTTGTAAAAATGATGAATATCTTTTGCTGTAGCTTGAGAATTGCAGATTATATGTTCTGCTTTACTAAGTATTTGAGGAACGTAAAAACGATGATAATATGTTAACGGTGAAAAGTATTTAGGAAAACGCAGGGGAATTGCATCGTGAAAAGTAACGATGTAGCGGCATTTAGTATTAAGCGGTGCTTCGGGAATAGGAGAAAATAATAAATTTGTTTTTAATTGTTTGTAGATTTTAGGTAACTCAAATTGCGTCCATATTAAACGATTGAAATGCCCCTTTGTACCTTGTGCGGGAGTTAGATTATCTGGTACGGAATAGCAGTTAAATTCAGAATATGTTTGAGAAGTTAATAGAGTCGGTTGAAGAGATTTTAAATAAGGAAAAAGATTTTGAGCATAATTACTAATACCTGTAGGTTTAGAAAAAACAATTGATAAATTTATAATCAAATCGCTCGGTAGGGAAGTATTTGTAATCATTAAATAATACTTCTATATGCTTTTAAGGTTTCTATAGCTGTTCTTTCCCAAGAGAATGTTTTAGCTCTCTCTTTACCTTTGTCAACAAATGCTTGACGCAACTGAGAATCGCTAATTAATCTTAAAATAGCTTCAGCAAGTTGCATCGGCTCATTAGGATTAATTAATAAAGCTGCATCTCCAGCTACTTCCGGTAAAGATGAAGTATTTGAAGTTACTACCGGAGTACCCAAAGTCATTGCTTCGAGTACGGGTAAACCAAATCCTTCATAATGAGAAGGATAAACAAAAGCATCTGCCTTTGCATAAAATAAAGCTACTAATTCATCTGATAGATAATCAAGATGATGAATGTTAGTTTTCCAAGGAGACTTTTCAATGGCTGCAAATATTGGTTCATAATGCCATCCTTTTCTACCAATCATCACCAGATTATGCGGAATTTTATGCTTTTCTTTCAAATAATTAAAAGCTGAAATAATTGCTTTGATATTTTTTCTTGGTTCTATAGTACTAACAAAAAGTAAATAAGGTGCAGAGAAATTATATGAAGTTTGCTTACTTAACTCCTCAGCCCTGATATCTGAAAAATAATCGGTATGATAACGACTAGCTAAAGGTGTAACAACAACTTTTTTCTCATCTACCTGCAAATATTTAATAATATCTTGCTTGGAGCTTTCAGAAATAGTTAATACTAAATCAGTCCACTCCAAACACTGCTTTACTTTTGTAGTATAGGTTTCAACAATCGAATTAGTGTATTGAGGATATTTAATAAAAGTCAGGTCATACAAATTCATTACCTTACGACTTTTATGGCAAGGATAAACCGAGTAATTTGTACCATGAACTATATTTGGATAGCCAAAAAACTTTTCAAAGTACGATGTTATTGGATTAATCTGATTAGAAATTAACAGATTAGAAAATCTAACCGGCATCGGAAATAGACGTAAATTCGGATGCTTCTGCAAACAATCGGGGAAACTCCAATCACCGCGCAACCACTTTTTTAAACCTGGTTGAAAAGCTATTCCTAATTGTAATTCATCCTGTGCTTGTAATCGTTGTAAAGCTGAGATTAAATTAGCAACATAAAAGCCAACTCCACTTGGTTTAGGAGCAACTGGAGTGGCATCAATGACAACTTGTAACATATTACTTAAACTTGGCTATCAGTTAACTTCTTCAAATCGTATTCAACCATCGATTCCACTAACTGTGCGAACGAATATTCCGGTTGCCAATCTAACCGATTTTTTATTTTATCAATAGAACCAATTAGCTGCACTGGTTCATCTGGACGATAAAATTCTGGGTCTATAGAAACATAGTCTTGCCAATTTAAACCTACACTATTAAAGGCGCAGTCTACAAGTTCTTTTACAGAATTAGTTTCACCGCTAGCAATAATGTAATCGTCGGGTTTTTCTTGCTGTAACATTAACCACATTGCCCTAACAGCATCTTTGGCATAACACCAATCCCTGCGTGCTTCGAGATTACCCAGTCTTAATTCCTTTGCAAGTCCGAGTTTTATCTTTGCAGCAGTGCTAGTAATTTTACGAAATACGAACTCCGCACCCCTCCGTGGAGATTCATGAGTGTAAGTAATACCGCAACAAGCATATAGATGATAGTGCTGACGATAATTAGCAGTCATCCAATGAGCGTAGGCTTTTGCAACACCATAAGGATTGCGAGGACGAAAAGCAGTACGTTCGGTTTGTGGAGACTCATCCGGTTGTCCGAAAACTTCACTACTCGAAGCCTGATAAAACCTAGCATCAGGCTTACAGCGACGAATAGATTCTAATAAACGAGATACACCAAGAGCAGTATATTCAGCAGTTAAAGCTGGTTGCGTCCAGGATAAAGGCACGTAACTTTGAGCAGCAAGATTATAAATTTCATCCGGCTCGGTGTCACTCATGACATCCATCAAAGAGGACTGATCTAGTAAATCACCCGAGACAATTTCAACTTGACTCCCGAGATGGCTGATACGCTCTAAACTACTAGTACTAGTACGGCGAACTAAACCATACACGTGGTAGCCTTTTGATACTAGTAATTCGGCGAGATAGGAACCGTCTTGTCCTGTTAATCCGGTGATGAGGGCTTTTTTCATTGTATTTTCAATCTTAGATTCGGATCAAATTATGTAATTATAACTACTAAAATGACACTGCTAAACAATGTAAATCAGATTAATAATTTATTTAGCAATGAATTACTTACAAGTCTTTGCTCACAAATAATTTTATTTATGCAAAGTTGCTATCAAACAATAACAATACTTCAATTTATAAAACTATTTTCATGTAAGGATTATTATTCACAACCGAATAAATATATTCATTTTTCTCAATTTAGATATGATTAGATTCTATAACTTGTGCAAATTCTGCTAACAGAGAATTGGGATTCTTTAAGTCAAGTTTAGCTGCTTCTCTTCCTACATAGTCAGCAAGCATTTTACGCTTACTATGGGGAGATTTAAGCACCTCTTTGATAAAATCTACATATAGACGCGCACATCTTTCTAATGAATGTTCCTTCGCAATATATGCATTTGCATTTCGCCCCAAGGAGTTTTTATATTCTTCATTATCCTTAAGCACAGTCAATGCTTTAAATATTTCGTCTACTTCATTGGCTTCGATGGGTTGAGGTATCTTTAGAACTACATCATCTGGAAAATCAGCGAATGAACCTATATTAGTAACAATTGTCGGTTTACCGGCTGACAAGATTCGCAAAAGAGAGGCAGAACTTTCACCATTAAATGGATACCTAAGATTGATACAAATATCGGATATATCTATATACTTGTAAAAATCCTCCATAGGGATAAAACCAGTAACTTTTACTTGGTTTTGTAAGCCTAAACGAATAATTTCTCCTTGAATATCTGTGTTACCTAAATACTCAGTTCCCCCAACAAATATTAAATAAGCATCTGGATTATTGGCGCTAAATGTTTGGAAGGCACGAAGAATTTCTAATGGACGCTTAGTACTATTTAGGAATCCAAAGGATGCTATTACTAAACTGTCTGTAGGGATTTCTAACTTATTACGTATTAATTTTTTATCTAATATTTTATCTGTGAATATTGGTACAGGTTCAGGTATACGAGTGATAAATTCGTTGTCGCAGCTATAATTATTAATTGCCGATTTATATGCCCAATCACTATGTAAGACTACACCCAAAGAGCGAGTAAAAATTCTTCTATTGATATAAATTTGGGCTTCAGCTAACTTCCCTTCAAAATTAAGCTTTCCTTTTGCCAGTAAATCTAGTATTTCCTCCGCTTTCTTTATTCCATAAGAATGTTCTAGTTCTTTTTTAAATGTAATTCCTAGCTCTGAACGATGAACACTTATATAGTTAATTAGTCCTCCCAAACAGTAGTCATGTAAAACAGATATTCCAGGGTATTTCATTAAGTGGGAATACATATAACAGTGATAACTGCTATTACCTATTTGATAAATTATAGCTTGATAATTTTCTTCTTTTATCTTGTTTTCAAATTCACTAAAAGAAAACAATTTGTTCCATACATCAGCATCTGGTAAGTAACCTTTATCATAATAAAGATCGAGATTAAGATGCTGTGATAATGATGGTAATAAATCTTGGGAATAATCAGCAATACCAGATTTAATCGGCTTAAAAGGGCTAAAAAAGGCTGCTTTAATATTTGTGTTTTCTGACTCAACCCGATTAAAGGTTATGCTAACTTTGTTAATAGCTTGACTATCCCTAAAAGCATCAGAAATTTTTTGAGCTACAGACTTCCAAGTAAACTTTTTAGCTTGACTTAGCGCATTTTCGGATAGCTGTCTTTGAAAATTTTCATTTTCAAGAACTGTTTGCATAGTCATTACTATATCTTCAGTAGAATGAGCGTCAAACAGTTGCTCTGTAGAAGCTACAATCTCAATCAAAGATGAGTTGTTGCTAGCTATCGCAGGAGCGCCACAAGCAATTGCCTCCAAGAGGGGTAAACCAAAACCCTCATAAAAAGATGGAAATACGAATAGGGAGCAAGTTGAATATAAAGCTTTTAGCTCTTCGTCTGTAACATAATTAGTTAAAACTAGCGAACGTTCAATTTTTAACTTAGTAGCTAAGTTAGTAATTTCTTGAGCAAAAAATTCAGAAACTTTACAGGCAATTACTAATTGATGACTTTCTTGGAGATTTTTTGGCAATTTAGCAAATGCTTTAACTAAGCCTTCTATATTCTTACGCCAATCTTCTCCCCCAGTGTAAAGCACAAATTTTTTATCGATCTTAAATTTATTTGCAAACAACTTTAGCCAAGTTTGATGTTCGCTAGTAGGTACGGGGGTAAAGAAAGGAGAGACTCCTCCCGATACATTAATAACTTTATCTGGATATATATTTAAATATTTAATACAGTCTTGGCGAGTAGATTCAGAAATTGCAAATATCAAATCGGCATTTTGTACATTAATCAATCTTTTCATGTACAGTGAATGCATATTAGCATCGTTTAAATATCTATCTGCAAAGATTAATGGTATTAAATCATAGCAAATAGTAAAAACCTTTTTAGAAAAATAACTATAATCAGGTATTGTAGAATCCAAACCTTCCATAGGGCTTGGAACAAAAACCCCTTCTACGTCTGCTGCTAGTATAGTTGTTTTCATTAACAAATCGTTAATATCACAACTACCTATTTGAGGATAATTTATAGTGGAATAAGAACATATTTTTCGATCTAATTCCGGCTCCGGTAAAGTACCATTAGCAAACATATGATAATGGTTATCACTTTGCAAGCTTACTAAAGATTCTAATACTGATTTAGTATAACGACCAATGCCTCTTCCTCTAGAATTTCGTGTTTGCAGAGCTTGAAGATCGATAGCTATTTTCATTTTATTCTGAATTACTATTTACTAGTTTTTTTACATATCACCATTGCTACAGCACCAGGAAGATAATTTTCAGGATTATGCTCCTTTGTAGATGCCTCGATTTCATCTTCTACAGTCACCCAAGTAAAATCATCCTTACGGATTCCGTAATGTATTTCACTAATATCAAAATCTTCAATTAGATTCTCAAGTGAAGTTTTATCATAAATTCTATGCACTGGTGTACAAGCTTTTTTTCCATAAGGTACCGTTAGTATAAAACTGCCTTGTGGTTTTAAAAGAGAATGAATTTGTTTGACGGCTTCAATATCTAAAGTTTCTCCAGATTCATCTCCATACCAGCCTAAACCAATATGTTCTAAGGTAGACAAAGCAATTACACAATCAAAGCTTTCTACGGCTAATGAAGGCTTACATATATCGGTTTTAACAAACTTTAAATTAGGATGAAATAAAGCTATGGGGCGAATATCTATTGCTGTTACCGAATAATTAAGACTAGCTAACTGATATGAAAGTAAACTTTCAGCAGCTCCTACATCTAATAGTTCTACTTTAGAAGATTTATATAAACGAGCAAGAGATTGCAAAACAAAAGCTTTCTCGAAGACTCTTTCATTCGTTCCTGCCCAATAAGCCTCATTATCTTTACGATAACCTACAATAATCGGTTCATTAAACCATAAACCGCTACTTATTTTAGCTTCCTCAGTAGAAGAAAATTTTATTGCTATATCTTTACTAGCTTGTAATTCTGTGTTTAAATTTTCTATTTTTTGTTGAAGTTCGGGCAATACCTCTATTTTTTGCTCTACCTTTTGCTTTATTTTTTGCTCTATTTTTTGCTCTACTTTTTGCTCTAATTTTTGCTCTAATTGAGTCAATTCTTCTATTCTTTCCTGTAAGCTAGGTAATATCTCTATTTTTTGTTCTACTTTAATTAATTGTTTTTTTGTTTCCTGAAGTTGAGGCAAATTCTCTAATTTATGTTCTATTTGACTCAATTGTTCTATTCTTTCCTGAAGCTGAGCAAGTCTTTGGCTAAAATCTTTTTCTTTAATAGACTGCTCGTAATTTTTTTGAATTAATTCATATAATATTTTCCTCACAACAGAGTTAAAGTAAACTTGTCTTTTTAAAATAGACCATGTTAACTTTTTGAGGACTCTTTTTAAGAATTTTCTGATAGGAGTAGTATATATTTCATTAAAATAAAGTAAATAGTTTCCATCAATTTCTGGAACTGCACTACTGTAATTTGACTTTATATCTTCCTCAGAGGATTCTTTTTTTTCAGGCTGGACGTTAATATCGCTAAGATTTTTAGTTGATTCTTGATAAACCTGCAATATTCTATCTAACAGCATATTTTCTTTCATCATTAACTCTATCTAATTAAATATAAATAACATAGCTAAATTTTAGACTTAGTAAACATAATCTCGGAAAAACAAAGACCGATTTGTTCTAAATACCCTTCATTAACTACTTTAATTGTGCCGATATAATCCAACCAATCATATGTAATATCAGCTTCTAAACTATAATTAGCTACGGCAGCATTTAAAGTATATTGTTGTGATAAAATAGGAAGATTAATTTTAAATTGACAGATTATTGGCTGTCCAAATTCAATATTATCCATATCTTCTGACAACAAATATGTATTAGTTGCTATTATTATTTGCCCAAATCTATCTTTAATCTGAAACCCTACATTCAAAGGACAAATATCGGCTGAATGTACGTTTAACTTAATGGTTACTAAAACATCTTCACCAATATAAAAAATAGATTTTTGCTTACCTTCTAAATCAGTAATAGCTGTACCCGCAATTAAACCTACATTAGTACCATAGCGGTTAACACCTGGAAACTCATTTTTATATTCCGTAGGATATATCGGAGTATTCTCAATTGCATGATTATTAGATTTTACTAAGTCATCTGAAGTTTTCTTTTTACGCTGTGGCGCTTTAGGTCTTGAGCTAGGAAAATTACCATAATAAATTTCCATATATTTGGAAACTATTTCTTGTGGCGAACCAGAATATTTAATCGAGCCATGCTCCATTAATAAAGCTTTTTTACACAGCTTGAGAACTGCTCCCGTGTCATGGCTGACAAATATGATTGATTTGCCTTTTTCTCGCAAATCTTCTATAAATTTATAGCATTTCTGTTGAAAAAATATGTCTCCTACAGACAAAGCTTCATCAACTATTAAGACATTTGGTTCGCAATGAGCCGCGACGGAAAAAGCTAATCTTGCAAACATCCCGCTCGAATAAGTTTTGACAGGTTGCTCGATAAATTCTCCGATATCAGCGAAAGCAGCAATATCATCAAACTTTTCTTCTATTTCCTTTTTGTTTAAACCTAATACTTGCCCATTAAAAAATATATTCTGTCTGCCAGTAAATTCCGGATTAAATCCACTTCCTAACTCTAATAAAGCCGAAATCCTACCATTAACAAAAACTTCTCCAGTAGTTGGTGTTAATGTCCCAGCAATTATTTGTAATAACGTACTTTTGCCAGAACCATTTTGACCGATAATTCCTAATATCTCACCTTTATAAATTTCCAAATTAATATCTTTTAATGCCCAAAAATCTTGAACATCGCTCTTTCCTGGCAGCAAAATTTCTTTAAGCCGATCTACGGGACGAGCATAGCGTTTGTAACATTTGGAAATATTCTTTAGGGAAATTGCAACTTCCTCACCCATAACACTAGATTCTTAATAGCTGAACTCAGAATATTCGCGAATCAACAAAGCTCTCAAATCAATAAAACTAGTTCATCAGCACGTAGTATGCTTAAATTTTGTAAAATAAAGCTGAAACTCCTGCTGTAAAACAAAGTTAACCGATCTGTTGATTAAATCTTTTTAGGAAAATATTTTTTCCCTGTTCCCTGTTCCCTGTTCCCTGTTCCCTGTTCCCTGTTCCCTATTCCCTGTTCCCTGTTCTCTTTCTTGAATGTTTTTTTAGCATACTAAGTGCGGAAGAGCCATAAAACTAGGCTATTAAAGTTCCCGTTTTGTTACGGATAGTCGCATTATCTAACACCTTAAATTTGCTATTACCATTGGGAGAAACTAAACCTAAAACCTGCAAGTCTGCTTCTACCATCAACTTGACTAATTCTTCAAAACTAACAGTACGCTCCCAATTAAGCTCTTTTTTTGCTTTACTTGCATCACCAACTAACAAATCAACTTCTGCCGGACGTAAATATCGTTCGTCAAAAGCAATATAATCTTGCCAATCTAGATTCACATAGTTAAAAGCAATATCCAAAAACTCACGTACTGAATGAGTTTCTCCTGTTGCAATTACATAATCATCTGCTCGATCTTGCTGCAACATTAACCACATTGCTTGCACGTAATCTTTTGCGTATCCCCAATCTCGTTTTGCATCTATATTACCCATATAAAGCTTCTTTTGCTTTCCTGCTACTATGTTCGCAACAGCACGACTAATCTTGCGGGTAACAAAAGTTTCTCCACGGCGGGGTGATTCATGGTTAAATAAAATCCCGTTACAGGCAAATAAGCCGTAAGATTCGCGGTAGTTTACTGTCTGCCAATGAGCAAATACTTTCGCGCAAGCATAAGGGCTGCGGGGATAAAACGGTGTTTCTTCCAATTGAGGAACTTCTTTGACTTTACCAAACATCTCAGAAGAACCGGCTTGGTAAAAACGCACATCAAGCCCAGTGCGCTGCTGATAATCTCGTAAGGCTTCTAACAAGCGCAAAGCTCCCATCCCCACAGTATCGGCTGTATATTCCGGTGAATCAAAACTTACACGTACATGGGACTGGGCACCTAAATTGTAAATTTCATCCGGCTTTACCGTTTCTAAAATACGACGTAGAGTAGTACCATCCGTTAAATCACCATAGTGGAGGAATAATCTTGCATTCTCGCTATGAGGATCGGTATAAATATGGTCGATTCTATCGGTATTGAAAGTAGAAGTACGGCGAATAACGCCATGAACTTCATAACCTTTCTTTAACAGTAATTCGCTTAGATAAGAACCATCTTGACCAGTTATACCAGTAATTAACGCCTTCCTCACCATGCTTAATCCCCCTGTAGTTATCTACGACTAATAATGTATACTAAAGAACATCTGCAAAACCCGGACGTAATTTCCTGTATGTTAAAATACCGAGAAAAAATATAATTACCGATATAGTAAAAGCGACTCCCAATTCGCCCCAATGCTTTACTTCCCCCACTAAAACAAAGTCGCGGTAAATCTCTACAATCGCCGCCAGTGGATTCAACCATAGTACCCAGTTTCGCCAACTCTCCGGAATTGATGTAATTGGGTAAACTATCGGCGTAACATAAAACCAAATATTCAGAATAACATTTAACGTTTGCGGAATATCCCGTAAAAATACGGTTAATCCTGCTACTAAGTAACCAAAGCCAGCAGTCAGTAATAGCTGTGGTATCCAAACTAAAGGCAATAGCGCCAATGTTGTATGTAAAGTCCCCGAAGACAAAGCTACAAAAAAGATCAGCATTATCAAGCCGAAAGAACTCTCGATGAAACCTGAAAAAATCGGTACTAAAGGCAGTAAACTTAACGGGAATACAACTTTTTTGACTAAATTAGGCTGACCAACTACCGAACCCGCAGATTGAATTAAACCAGTACTAAAAGCAATCCAGGGAAGCAATCCTGCAAACAGCCATAATCCGAACGAAACACTTTCGTTTGCAGGTAGACCTTTAATACTCAGCTTAACTTTTAATACTACGGAAAACACGTAAGTGTAAATCAGTAATTGCGATAGCGGATTAACTAAAGACCACAAATTGCCTAAAACGGAACCTTTATACCGCGCTTCTAAATCTCGTCTGACTAAAGTTCTTAACAAATCGAACTTCGTCCACCAGCGATCGCTAATCGGTAGAATACGTCTTAGCCTACCTGAAATGCTTGCAAATACTTGCATTGTTCGCATAGACATCCCACTCCTCACACATCAATTATCAACTCGTAATTAGCGCTCAAGGTTGATTGATAACCTATTCATAGCCGTTAAAAACTTGAATCATTCTTCTTTGTAAGTAACTGTCTACAGGAAATAATATTGTTTAACGCTTCTAAAATTGATTACCACTCATTTTTGCAAACAAAATTTTTAAATAATCATACAACGAAATGGTAATTGGTAATGGGTAATGGGTAATGGGGGATTGGGCATAGGGGATTGGGCATGGGGCATTGTAAAAAACAAAGAGGAAGCGTTTTGCTGCCACCACAAATTTTTTCATAACTCTTAACTCCTAACTCATAACTCCTAACTCACCTTACCCAATTCCCAGAATTACCTAATTCAGCTAAACTTAGTGTTGGTTTAGTGCATTAATTTCATTATTTATAATTCGGCATGGAAGTAGGACAAAAAGTAAAGGTAGTTCGTTTGCGCGATCGTTTATCTTCCAGAAGTACATCTGGCAAATTAGGAAAAGTCGGTACCGTCAAGGATTTCAAAATAACTGATGGTAAAGGACTAGGCTACGTGGTAAAATTTGATGACAATTCTGCCACTTGGTTTTTTGAAGACGAACTAAAACTAGTGCAATAGAGGGAAGCGTCTAAAAGGAATCTGCTGTTAACTTGAAGTTGATTAATTAGGCGGAAATTGGAAGTTATAAAATGTCCCAGATATTGACCTTTTTGGGTGAAAGCAGTGCGGCTCGAACGAAAATTGCGATCGCGTCTGCGAAATCCCTTGCAAATCAAGGAAAGCGGGTTCTTCTGGCAAGTGGTGCAGAACCCGTTTTACCCGTTATGTTGGGTGCCGATTTAGGCCCCGATCCTCAAGAAATTGGTGCTAATCTACAAGCGGTACAGTTTCAATCTTCTGTGCTGTTGGAACGCAATTGGGAAGAAGTTAAGAAACTCGAAGCGCAATATCTCAAAACACCTATTCTCAAAGATGTATATGGGCAAGAGTTATCAATCTTACCTGGGATGGATGGTGCTTTGGCACTTAATGCTATCCGCGAATATTTTGAAAGCGGAAAATATGACGCTATTGTCTACAACGGTACGGGTGATTTAAACACTTTGCGAATGTTAGGAATGCCCGAATCTATCAGCTGGTACGTGCGTCGTTTCCGGCAATTATTTGTCAATTCGGATTTGGGAAGGACAATTTCTGATTCACCTTTTATCCAACCGTTGATTTCTACTTTTCTCAACGTCAACCCGATGGCAGATAACTTTGCTCAGCCAACAAACGTAGCTACCAATATCTTGGACAAAGGTAAACAAGTTCTTGGCAATCCCCAACAGTTTAGCGCTTTCTTGGTAACAACCTCTGACCCCATCGAGGTGGTAACAAGTCGCTATCTTTGGGGAAGTGCCCAACAAGTTGGTTTAACAATTGGTGGCGTTATTGTTATTTCTCCCGATGGTAATTCAAATGTCTCCGAAGACTTTGCTCCCCTACAAGTAACTAATATCCCAGATATTAAAGAAGGCAACTGGCAGCCATTAGTAGATGCTATACCCGACTTTACAGTACAGACACAACAGGCTCCCAAACCAATAGAAATTGATGTCAATGCCCGCCAGGTACGCTTATTCCTGCCAGGATTTGACAAAAAGCAAGTCAAACTAACTCAGTATGGCCCAGAAGTGACCATAGAAGCCGGAGATCAACGAAGAAATATATTATTACCTCCAGCCCTCAGCGGCAAACCCGTAGCGGGTGCGAAATTTCAGAATCAATATTTGATCATTTCGTTTTAAAACAAGGGAGTAGGGAGTAGGGAGTAGGAATTAGGAATTTTAAGTAGGGAGTTAGGAATTAATAACTAAATTTCTTCCCCCTTCTCTCGCCCTTGCCACCCTCTCCACCCTCTACTCCCTACTCCCTACTCCCTACTCCCTACTCCCTAATATTTAAAAATGTCTGAATCAACTCAACCAAAATCAGAAGCCGATCGCAGTGCTAAAACCAGACAGTTGCTAGGAATGAAGGGTGCAGCGTCTGGTGAAACTTCTATATGGAAAATTCGCTTGCAGTTAATGAAGCCGATTACCTGGATTCCCTTGATTTGGGGTGTTGTCTGTGGTGCGGCTTCTTCGGGTAATTATACCTGGCAGACGGAAAATGTTCTCAAATCGGCGGCTTGTATGTTGCTTGCAGGACCAATTATGGCAGGCTATACCCAAACTCTAAACGAATATTACGACCGCGAAATTGATGCTGTCAACGAACCTTATCGTCCAATTCCTTCCGGTGCGATTCCTTTACCCCAGGTAATTACGCAAATTTGGGTATTAATGATTGCCGGTTTGGGTTTGGCTTTTGCTTTGGATAAATGGGCGGGAAACGAGTTTCCGACTATTTCGGTAATCGCCGTACTAGGTGTTTTAATCGCCTATATTTATTCAGCACCACCCCTTAAACTCAAGCAAAACGGTTGGTTGGGCGGTTATGCCCTTGGTGCGAGCTACATTGCTTTCCCTTGGTGTACTGGTCATGCATTATTCGGCGAATTGAATTGGAAAGTAGTAGTATTCACCGTTGTATATAGTTTGGCTGGCTTAGGAATTGCTATCGTCAACGACTTTAAGAGCGTAGAAGGTGACAAGCAATTTGGATTGAAATCCTTACCAGTTGTTTTCGGAGTTAAAAAAGCAGCTTGGATTTGCGCCGGAATGATTGATATTTTTCAGATGTTGATTGCCGGATATTTAGTTTACTTACACCAAAATTTGTATGCCGCAATACTAGTTCTGTTAGTTATTCCTCAAATCACCTTGCAAGATATGTATTTCCTGCGCGACCCCTTAGAAAACGATGTAAAATATCAAGCTAGTGCCCAACCATTTCTAGTTTTAGGAATGTTAGTCGCTGGTATAGCACTTGGTCATTCCGGTGTTTAATTAATAATTAGGGAATTGGGCATGGGGCATTGGGCATTGGGCATTGGGCAAGATAATTATTTACTCCTAATTCCTAACTCCTAATTCTCAACTCTTAATTCCTAACTCCTAACTCTTAACTCCTAACTCTTTTTAGACGTGTTTCAAATACTTTATTACTTAGTTCATGCGATTCAGCCTTTCTTAGTGCCTATTTGTTTTGTTTGTGCTTGGGCATTAGTTATTTTATTTGGCTGGAGTATGTGGACGGCAGCACGAGATGCTGTGAATACAGCACAGCAAATGCATCAAATTCCATGTTCGGGCTGTCAATATTTTACTGACAATTACCGTCTAAAATGTACTGTCAATCCTTCTATGGCTAACACCGAAGAAGCAATAGAATGCATGGATTATCAACCGAAAACAAATCCGATGTTGTTTTAGGATTTGGATAGTTGATAGTTGATAGTTGATAGTTGATAGTTGATAGTGGGAGCATCCCAGATGTGTAAATTTATTTTTTTATAGTGCGTTAGCGAAGCGTGTCCGGAGGACATACATCTTGCTCGCTTGATATACATAGCGAGCAAGATGCATTTCCTTACGGAAACACTGCGTTAACGCACTACCAAATTGTATTTTTGCAAAATCGGGATGCTCCCGTTGATAGTTGATAGTTGATAGTCGTTCTATTAACAACCAACAACTAACCACTAACCACTAACCACTTATAATTAATGTTTGTTAAAAAGCTGTTAGATTGTCCAGAGTTTATCGCGGGTGACAATACTATTTTACGAGAATTGCTTCACCCAGATAAACAACCTTTAGAATTACGCTATAGTTTTGCTCACGCGACATTACCAATTGGGAAAACTTCTCAGCCGCATTCTTTAACTACTTCGGAAGTTTACTATATTCTTACTGGTAAAGGAGAAATGCATATTGATGATGAAATCCAAATTGTGGAACCGGGTGATGCTGTGTACATTCCTCCTAATGCAAAACAATTTATTCACAGTTGTGGTAACGAACCATTAGTATTTATTTGCATTGTAGATCCAGCTTGGCGTAAAGAAGATGAAACTGTTTATTAAGCTTCAAAATCAAATACAATTATGTCGTCAATACAAGGTAATATTTCTGCTTTTACTCGTTCATGTTCTGGATGAGGTAAATAAATATCTCGTGCTTCTATACTCTCGAAAGTTGTCAAAAAGCCATGTTTAAAATCTTGATTAAGTCCCTCATCACTAGAATAGCAACCGCCAGAAAAATAAGTTATACCTGGAATTAATTGTTTTAATTGTGCAAGTTGATTGAATAAATACTCTATTTTATCGGTAGTCACTTCTGGTTTAAATTTTAAAAGAGCCATATGTTGAATTTTAGGCATTTGTTTTTATTCTCTTAAATCAACGACCTAACTATTTTTTCATACAAAACCAGATTTGTAGAGAGTTAAAAAATTTAAATTATTTCAATTTCGACTACTATTAATGTATTCGATTTATCGCTCGATAAAATTGCTATTCTCAACTCGATCAAAAATATGCAGCCTTCACCGCTTTATTTGAGTAAACTATTTGCTTTATCAGTAGGACTATTTTTTCTATTTTCTTGCACAAGTTACGCTCAGCCCAATAACACAAATTCTTGTACGACTCAATTTTCTAACAGTCAGTGCGTTGATAATTTAAATAAAATCTTACCAGAACTAAAAAAAGCTAAAGTAGTATATCTTGGAGAAACTCACGACAGTTCCCAAGATCATCAAAATCAATTAAAAATTATTCAAGAATTACATAAAAATAATCCAAAAATTGCGATTGGGATGGAAATGTTTCAACGTCCATTTCAAGAAGCTATTAACCAATATATTGCCGGAAAAATAACTGAATCGCAGCTAGTTGAAAAAACCGAATATAAAAATCGTTGGGGTTTTGACTGGGAACTTTATGCTCCTATCTTACGTTTTGCAAAAGAAAAACAAATACCCGTTTTAGCTTTAAATACTCCTAGTGAAATTAGCCGTAAAGTTGCCAAAGAAGGCATAGAAAAATTAACCGATGCTGAAAAACAATCAATTCCACCGATTACAGAAATTCGATTAGATAACATAGCATATAGACAAATGGTGCTGAAAGCATTTGAGCAACATCAAAGTGCAGGGCATGGGAATAGTGATAGTATAAATCGCTTTTTTCTAGCTCAAGTATTGTGGGATGAAACAATGGCTGATGGTATCGCCAAATTTATCAAAGCCAATCCCGACTATCAAATGGTTGTATTAGCTGGGCAAGGGCATATTGTATACGGCTATGGAATTCCTAGTCGTGTAGAAAGACGAATTCAAGATAATAATCAAAATAATAATCAAAATAATAAATTCATTCAGCGCTCGCTTTTATTAAGCGTTCCCGATATTACACCCGTAGAAAAAGGCAGGGCGATCGCCGACTTTATATTAGAGTAAAAAACATGAAACCAGTGTAGAGACGTAACGGGAGCATCCCAATTTTGCAAAAATAAGATTTGTAGTGCGAGCATCTTGCACGAAGCGCGAGCAATAGCTAGCAATAGCTAGCGAGCAATAGCTAGCGAGCAATAGC
>JBCCLY010000011.1:0-17455 GCA_039026655.1 Cyanobacteria bacterium P01_C01_bin.38
AACTGTTATCTACACAAATATGAGCAATTTATTTAGAGATTTATTAAAAAAAATAGGTAGCGGTCAACATACCTCAGATAATTTAACTCGTACTGAGGCAGAATTAGCAACTAAAATGATGTTGCTTGGGGAAGCAAAACCAGCGCAAATTGGTGCTTTTTTGATTGCACATCGGATTAAACGACCTACCAGCGAAGAATTGGCGGGAATGCTGGATGCTTACAACGAACTTGGGCCGAGATTACAAGCAATTGAAGGCAAGCAACCTATCGTTTTTGGTATACCTTACGATGGCAGAACCCGAACTGCACCAATTAGTCCCATAACAGCTTTATTATTAGCTTGTTGCGGTCAAAATGTAATCATGCACGGTGGCGATCGCCTGCCCACAAAATACGGTCTTTCGTTAGTAGAAATTTGGCAAGGTTTGGGTATTGATTGGACAAAATTAGAATTATCTAAAACTCAACAGGTTCTTGATAAAATGGGAATTGGTTTCGTTTATACGCCTATGCATTTTCCCTTACTTAACAGTATTTGGGAATACCGCGAACAAATCGGAAAACGTCCAGCTTTTGCCACAATGGAATTAATTTGGTGTCCTTATGTTGGAGATGCTCATATTATTACTGGGTTTGTTCATCCACCAACAGAGGAAAGGTTTAAAGCAACGTTGTCTCACATGGGAATAACCAAATTTACAACAATCAAAGGTTTAGAAGGTAGTTGCGATTTACCGCGAGATCGAACTGCGATTATCGGCTATTGTGATGGTAATAGTAATTTAGAAAGACTACTTTTGCCTCCTCGCGAATATGGGTTTACTACGAAAAACGTACCTTTGAATAGTACCGAAGAATTAATCTCCGAGATGAAATCAGTTTTAGCTGGCTCGCCATCAGAATTAATGCAAACAGCATTGTGGAATGGCGGATTCTATTTATTTCGCAGCGGAATTTGTGCGAATGTATCTGAAGGTTTAGCAAAAGCAAAAGAGCTTCTTTATAGTGGAACAGTATTAAAAAAACTTCGAGAATTACAAGAAGTTATTAATTCTATATAATATGTTTAGGGAATGGGGAATAGGGAATAGGGAATAGGGAATAGGGAATAGGGAAATGGAGGAAAAGTCAGTAGATAATGAATAATGTTATAAAAAAATGTATTTACATTTATCCGATAAGGCTTATTAATTTATTACTAAATCCGTATTTTTATCAATTAATAAAAAACCATTATTTTTATAATAATTATCTTTTCCCTCTGTTCCCCGTTCCCTACTCCCCGTTCCCTTTTAAAAGCTATTCCCACCGTATACTAAGTGTTAAATAACCAAAACTAAAATAATTAATAAAAACCATTATCAAACTTTAACCTTTAACCTTTAACCTTTTTATCGTTCATTAGGGAGAAAAATCTACTATGCCAACTCAAAAAATTTTGATGATTGTCGGAGACTATGTAGAAGATTATGAAGTAATGGTTCCCTTTCAAGCTTTACAAATGGTTGGACACGCAGTTGATGCTGTATGTCCCGATAAAAAAGCTGGTGATAAAGTAAGAACAGCTATCCATGATTTTGAAGGGGATCAAACTTACAGCGAAAAACCCGGTCATAATTTTGCTTTAAATGCTGATTTTGCCACTGTAGATGAAAGTAAATATCACGCTTTAGTTATCCCTGGAGGAAGGGCACCAGAATACATTCGTTTAAATCAAAGAGTATTAGAAATTACCCAGCATTTTGCCCAAAATAATAAACCTATCGCCGCAATATGTCACGGTTTGCAAGTTCTAGCAGCCGCTAATGTATTGCAAAATAAAACCTGTACTGGATATCCTGCCTGTAGTCCAGATATAGTAAGCGCTGGTGGTAAATACGTAGATGTAAGCGCTTCGGAAGTAGTAGTTGATGGTAATTTAGTTACCGCACCTGCATGGCCAGCCCATCCTCAATGGTTAGCTGAATTTCTCAAAGTGCTTGGGACAAAAATTCAGCATTCCGAAATGGCTGCAATAGCTTAACTAACTGATGGATTTCCTCTGCCTATCAGTAATTTGCTAGTTTTCTATTTTGAGTCTAAGTAGGTAGGCACAAATAAACTCAACGGGAGCATCCCGATTTTGCAAAAATACAATTTGATAGTGCGTTAGCGAAGCGTGTCCGGAGGACATATATCTTGCTCGCTTGATTTTGATAGTGCGAGCATCTTGCTCGCTTGATACAGATAGCGAGCAAGATGCTCGCACTACAAAAAATAAATTTGCACCCGCAGGGATGCTCCCAACTCAACGGCAGTAACATTCAGGTAAATTGGCTTAAAACCTTTATCTCTACTTTCTACTCCCTATTCCCTATTCCCTACTCCCTACTCCCTACTCCCTACTCCCTACTCCCTACTCCCTACTCCCTACTCCCTACTCCCTACTCCCTACTCCCTACTCCCTACTCCCTACTCCCTACTCCCTTATCACAGTTACAATTTTCAACGCCAACCTACTTACTAGCAAATGTACTGACTAGCTGACAAAATCCTTAAACACAAATTACTCAGAAGTGGAAGGGTAAAGTCACATAAATCCACGAACAATAAAATTTTAAATAATTATATATTTTTGTTTTTTGATCGTAGAAATATAAACATGAATAAACTCACAACTATAGTTTTAGTCAAGACAGTAAATATACAGTTAAGCCAAACTACATAAAACAACTTTATTTGATAACCATTACAATGCGTAAAATTTATAATTCAATAAAGCCAAAATACTCAATGTAGCGTAGACTAAAGTAATGGGTGACATTTCGGCACTTATTGCGATATCAAGCAGGACTTTTTACTACCAAGTTTCACTTCCCTAAAGCGTAAACTATAGTTGATTAAGACCGCAAAGTAAAAATTAAAAAACTTGTTGCGTAGTTAAATCTTACTATCAACAAAAAGCCACTTTATATAGTTAAGAAATAATACTGACTCGATGACAGGCAAAAACGCAAGACAGAATGCATTTCTGCGGCTAGTGTCTGGTAAGGAATCAGAAACACGATCGGTTCGTCAACGCTACTCGCTAACTCCAACTTCAGAAGCAGTAATAGGACGAGATCCTCACTGCCAAGTTGTATTGGATGCATTAAAGTATCGTATGGTATCTCGCCGTCATGCGATAGTTCGTCCCCTAAGTTTATCCCCCGATGGTGAAATCAGTTGGATACTTTGCGATTTAGATAGTGCTAACGGTACTTATCTTAATGGAAAACGTTTGCAGGAATGTCAGCAAGTTTTCCCTGGCGATCGCATCACTTTGGGTTACGATGGACCTCAACTAGTTTTTGGTAGCGAAGTGGTTGAACAAAGAACCACAATTTCTGCGAATACATCTGGTACCCGAGCTACAAATTCTCAAGACTATTCCAAACCAGACTCAGTTAGCTTTACTCAATTATTTCCCATAATTTCTACAGGTAAAGACTTAACTACCAAAGCTTATTTAATACCCGGAATTTTAACAGTTATATTTGTAGTACTAATGTTTGCTACGGTTGGAAAACCGGAAGCAAATCAAGTAATAGTTGCTATTTATATTGCTTTTGCTGCTTACTATTTTATTTATCAGCTATGTGGTAAGCACAAGCCTTGGTGGGTTTTATTCAGTATGGGTTTATCCACGGCTTTGATTTTAATTAGTCCTATATTAGATTTATTTCTTTTTATATTTCGCGAACTTCTGCCCGGTAGATTACCGCTAGGAGAAGAATCAATAACTTTTACGGAATTGCTGGTGCGGATGTTTTTCGGCGCTGGCTTAATGGAAGAATTACTTAAAATACTACCAGTTATAGCCATATACTTTATTGGCTTAAAATTATCTTCACCTTGGAAAGAGCGTATTGGAGTTTGGGAACCTTTAGATGGTATCTTACTTGGTGCTGCTTCTGCCGTAGGTTTTACACTGTTGGAAACACTCGGGCAATATGTACCGGAAGCTGCTAAAAATGCTGCTATGCAAGCGGGAACCGAAACAGGTCAATTAGTCGGTTTACAGTTGCTAATTCCTCGAATTTTAGGTTCTGTAGCGGGACATATGGCTTATAGTGGATATCTTGGATATTTCATCGGTTTAGCCGTGCTTAAACCAAAATTAGGCGGACAGATTTTATTAGTTGGCTACCTAAGCGCATCAGCACTTCACGCTTTATGGAATACAACCGGGGCTAATAATGCCTTACTTTTAGTTATCGTAGGTGTTTTGTCTTATGCCTTTTTAATGGCGGCAATTCTTAAAGCAAGGGCACTTTCACCAAATCGTGAAGAAAATTTCGCCACCCGCTTTTTTGGAAACAAGTAATCAGTTGTTAGTTGTTAGTGGTTAGTTGTTAGTTGTTAGTGGTTAAGTAAGTCGGCAGAAATAAACCAAACTGTGTAACAGATTGTAAATGACTCTTAAACCCTTATTCCTACTGCCTACTCCCTTGTCCGGCGTTACGATTTTCAACACCAACCTACTTAGTTGTTAGTTGTTAGTTGTTAATTCTATTTACATAACAGGATTTACTTAACTAAATAATTAGTATCTAAAGTTGTTAATCAGTCGTTAGTATGTTTATTTATATTTGAATGATGCTGATAAGTTAATTTTCATATTTTTGTTTGAGTTTCTCGTAGTATTTTCGCTGTTGCTCCTCAATAAAATCTGCTTGTTCTAATTCTTGACTTATAGGTTTATCAACTTCCGAAGTCTGAACAATTTTTATATTAATTTCATCACCTACTTCTAAGGTGCTGTTAATCCATCTAAGGTAAAAATTATTGCCTTCTGAATCGTAGGTTAGCTCTGCAACATTAAGATTCAGTTCTTCTGATTGTTCACCTCCAGTCAATTTATCTGACGTAGAGTCAATTCTTTTAACCCAGTTAGTAATAGCACTTACGGAACCAAATTGCTCTATACCCGCAGTACAAATATGTTCGCCGTTAAGCCATATTTCAAAGCCAATCATTTATCTATATTGCTACAAATAGTTGTAATTTAGCTTTGTTTTCAAGTTAGTCAATCGTTACTAACAACTAACAACTAACTCTTAACAACTAACTATTAATATGTCTTTTGATAGATGAGACTGGAGAATTAACTATTCTATCCTTTATATATGATGGGTAAATCTAACCCAAGAAAGAAAAATTCTAAAAATAGCATAGCCCCAGTCATAAGGAACACAAAGTTTATTGCATTTACGCTGCCATTACGAGAAATGGCGAGAAAGTTTTTTATTATAAATATTTAATCTTCTATTTGAGTATCTAACTGGTTTAGTGCATGATAAGCAACTGCTAAACCCGCTTTTGCTTGCTCAATTTCTGATAAAGCTGCCCATTCACGATTATCGTCTAGATCGAAGTTAGCAGTGGATTCGACTTTTTTAGGTTCGCCACTTCTGGTAGCGTAAGCATAAGGACGTGCTAAAACCATAATGTCATCAACTTCTAAACTTGGTAATACAGCCTGTACGCATTCAATGAGTTGTTGAGTCATTGACTGTTTGTCATTAAAAATTTCTGCTGCTTTTTGAGCAATCAAGCTTATCCAAGCTGACGGCATACTATTAGAAAACTGTTTTTGTAAATTTTTCTGAAGCTTAACCGCGACTGTAGAGTTTGTATTACAATTGTATTGCGCTGAAGTATCGCATTTAGACCAAAGTGCATCTAGTTGATTGTGGAAACCCTCGCACCGCATAGTTAATTCCTCGTCTAGCAAATCTTGCATCACAAATTGCTCTTCGAGTTGATTAAAGTAAGCTGTAGTATCCTCGTCACCAGGATTCCAGGGATAACTGTTATCAACTGGATCTAATAGAGTTGCAAGTAAATCCAACTCGGTTTGAGAAATTGAATTATTAAAATTGTTAGAACCTTTCATTTTGTCAGCCATGTGTTGTCTCCTTTTGTCTTGGATTTGGGGTATTGACAGCTACAGCATCTGCTGTCTCGTTTCCGCAAACTGAAATTTTATTTTATGTTCCTTAAAATGCTTTGGGCTTTAAGTAGCGGTGTATCGTCTATGTTAGTACTTGAACTCGGAAATGGTCAGGATTTAATAAATATAGAACTGCTTAGCATGAACTATTAATACCTATAATTATCTAGTTTTCAATGCGAAATTCCCAGGTTTGACTCTTAGTGCTACCAAATTTCAAGTGCATTCCCGATTCTAGAGGTACTTCTCGTCTGTAAATTTGTTCCCATCCACCAGAACGCAAAACCCAAGTGGTACCATAAGTAGAAAAATCTTGTAAATAGTAAGTTTGAGTTTGAATATCGCCGTTGAGGCTATTACGACGTAAAATTTCAGCGTGACGCTTTGACACTGAAGGTTCTCTAATTACAATATCATTTTCTTTGGTACGGCCAATACGAGTAACACCAGGTTTGAGTAAATAACTTCTACCTCCTGCTTGTAAAGAACGTAGGGAAACATTTGCACTACCAGGAATAAAAGTTGTGGGTATTTCTGTAGCACCTTCCTCAAAACTTTTGAGTAATTCTCCGTCAAAATGAGGATGTAGGTAAAGAACTGGTAAAGTCCAAGCCGGTTGGTTGAAATGGTAAATAGTTAATAATTTTTTTCTACCTTCAGCAACTGCTTCATCAATGGGTTTACGAGTACGTAAAGCTAGGGCAAAAGTTTGAATAAAGCTGTGGCTCTCCTCATCAGTAATTTCATCGCGCATTCCCAGTACAGCCGGTACACCTTGACGTATCAGAACTTCAGCTAAGCTACTATGAGCAATAGCTCTATTTTTGTCTGAGAAAGGTTGCGCTCCCCAACAAGCATTAAAAACCGCTAGCTTTACATTAGTGCGGGTTAAAGCTTGTGCTAGTTCCATACCATTTAAGGTCATATCATCTCGTAAAAATAGAAACCCACCATCTGGACCGGGTAAACCATGACCTGCATAGAAGAAAACGTTATATAATTTCGTTTCTAGCTCCGCAATTAACTCTTGGGGAGTTGGCTTTACCAGTGTTTTTACCATACATGGTGCGTATCCAATACTGCTCCCGAGTTGATTACCACCAGAAAGAGTTTGTTCAAGAATCGCTGCTTCTGTTTCAAGCTGTAGATTTTCGTCTTCACCCAAAACTAACAAAATATTTAAAGCGCGATCGGTACGTGAAGAAGATAATGGTTCGACTTGAGAAGTAGTACGACTAAACAATAGATGCTGGGAAAGCGACATTGCGGGTTGCCCAGGTTCACGCTGCATAATTTCCCAAGGAACAGCAATCAAATCTGGTTCGCGAATTTCCAATCGAAAGCGCAAACGTGTATGCTGACCCATAGCGATACCGCGACTGCGTTCCAAACTACCAAGAATTTCTCCTTCAAATACCCAGCGCCACAAGCTAACCCCCATATATTGCATTAAGCGACTGCTGTAACTGGTTTTTTTACTTCCTGCGGGTGATAGAGAATTTAATGGAAGTGGAGTTGCACTTTTATACTTATTTTTTGGCGATATATCCAAGCGAGAATGTCCGGCGAACATTTGTTGCCACTCCAGCCAAGCTTGAGTTAGTTCTTGCGGCCATAAACAATCATGTAAAACATAACCACTGGGATAGGGGGCATGAACCACCCAAATGGCATAATTTTCTGTGCCAGTGTGAACTAGACGGGCGATCGCCAGGTTTAAGGATGGCATGGATTCTTTAAACTTAAAGCTAAATTTTTGTCAAGCAAAATGTTTGCCTAAAAATATGTTTTCAGGCGATTGTCTGTAGAATTTTCAGTTTCTTATAGTTTATCGAGTTTTGAGATGGGTGCTGTTACCCATTTGGGGTAGGTAATGGAGTGTTTCGTGGAATATCACCGGGTTTTGGTTGAATTAAAGGTTGTTTGGGTGTCAAGGAATCTTCTACAGGCACTGACGTAGAATCATCTTCAATTGGTGGTACCGAAACATCTGGAGTTGAACATTGTTCTGAAGCAGCAGTAGTTGGATCGCCAATTGAAACATTCGATGGTGTAAGTTGCGAACTTTTTAACCATACTTGTTCCCCTGGTTTAAGTAACGTTTTGCTGCCGGTGGTTGCAGTAGGATCGGACGCAGACGGCGAATTAATTGCCCCGGCATCTCCCACCGAGCATACCTTAATCTGTAGCCAATAATCTTGTGATGACGAAATTTGCTGTTTCTGCACCACTTGCAACAAACTAGCAGGTGGCGCAAAAACTGGTAATGTTCCCCGGGGTGCATCTTCCGCAGGTGGTAAGCTACCTTTAATGAGATTTAGTTTTGCTTTAGCACCAATCAACCAGCCTTTATCTAATTGAGCAATTCTTTGAACATTATCCCCAGAAGTTTCCTGTGGGCTGCTCGACGTTGTTATTTTTGGTTGTTCTACTTCTGCTGGCACAGAACTGCGACTAAGCAATCCTTGCCGCCATAAATACCCTACACTACCTCCAGCTATAGTTAATAAACCAATTGTTCCCAACAATAAGGGCAATTTTATGCCTTTACGAGTAACCTTTTCGGGAATAACCTGAGTTTTCTGAGTGGGAATGTTTTGTGTAATAGGAGGTAAATGTGAAGAATCCGCTACCGAAATTGAAGAAACATCGGCTAGATTTGCTTCCAATGCTAACTTCGGTTCGGAATATTTTGCTTGACAATGTACCGTAGCGATAGTCACATTATCATGACCGTTTTGATTGTTAGCAATCTCTAACAATTGCTTGGTAACGCTTTTTACATCACCATTGCCATCAAGTAACGGTAAAATTTCCGTTTCCCAGTATTGTTCTACACGGTCAAAATCACTTAGACCATCCGAACACAGTAGAAAAACGCAGTCTTCATCAAGAATGAATCGCTGTGCAGTCGGGTGTAAAGCACTGCTTGCATTCATTCCCAAGGCTTGTACCAAGGAACCAGAAGCAGCCTGACTCACAGCATCTCGATAAACAGCATAGCCAAGTCGTACTTCCCGTGAAGCCACATCATCGTCAAGAGTTACTTGATGGCAGTTGTTGCGCGTAATTAAGTAAGCACGACTGTCCCCTACATGGGTAATATACATTTCATGGGCAACAGGTAACGCCATCACCACGGTAGTTCCCATACGCTGCCGTCCTTGACGATTTTCGCTATCGTTAAGCTGGCTAATTTTATCGTTAGCAATAGCAGCAGCTTGTTCTAAGTCTGTAAGTAATGCATGAGGATCGATACGATCTTCTGGTAAAGAAGCTAATTGCCCTACAGAATGTTGGATTGTCTCAATCGCAGTTGATGAGGCTACATCACCCCCTTCATGTCCACCAATACCGTCACAAACGATAGTCAAAGCTGATTTTAACGGTGGTTTAGAGATACTAGTACCGCTTTGCGGATAACAAGAATCTTCATTACGTTGCCGCGATGGTCCGGTATCAGTGAGCGCGAACACGTTTATAGCAGTCTTGTTAGATTTACTTAAAGATGTCAATCCCTTATCTAAAAGTGCAGTTAACTGCTCGCTTGAATGTATTTCTCCTTCTACCAATAAGCGACAAACTTCGCCCATAAAATCGCGAATAGTCTTCGTTGCGGTAGAAAATAATTCTTCTTGCCAAAATTCTCCTAAAGCAGCCAACTTTGGTCTAGTATCGCCATCAGAGCTTAATTCTAATAAGCGTACTATCGAACCTTCCGTCCGAATTAAATTTTTTGTCAGCAAGCTAGAAGCAACGCCAACAGTAGCCAAAGGTTGCCATAATTGAGATATTTGCCACAGCCAGTTGAGTTGTCTCCATGAATTTGCATTCTTCCAAACATCTGTTAATTGCTCGCACAATTGCACGGCAAGTGGTGATTCATGAAGAATAAGCGGAGGATTTTCTAAAAGTAATACTTCTGTTTGAGTATTAAGAGCATTTAGAGACATCAACCCGTAAACTTGAGGAACGTGTAGCCGATAGGGAACCAATCTGAGATAGGATTTTATATCATCTAACTTTTGCTGTTCGGGTATTTGTGGCAAAACACCAGGTCTAGTATCTAATAATACATTTGGTTTGATAATTAAATAACGCTCTTGTAGTAATTCCCCAGAATTAGCCACAGCCGTCGGTTCCGCCACAGCCCAAAGATAACGTTTGGGTAGGGGTGTGGAGCAGCGCTGGCAAAACTTGTGGGTAAGGGGGTTAGCAGCTTGACAAAGTTCGTTTGGACAGTAAATCGTTGCCGCGTCATTTTCCATAGTTTCCCACCGAGAAGGCGACTCATGTTCATTATTGTTTATTCATAGAGAACGGAAGACGGGGAACCGCTCGCGTTCACATAAAACGATATATTCCATTTTGACTCGGGATTTTATAACAGACACCCCTGACACATAAGCAGTATGAAAGTTTATAAATCTAGCCAGTTAATTAGTCATGATACGTCTTTTAGAGAAAGTATATAAAAAATTACCACCTCTGGGACGATGCTTATACTATTTTGTAGGCAAGCAGAATCAATTATTGAGTCTTGCCATACACTTTATTGAATATTATTTCTTTATCTGTTTTCTATATATATACCTATTTTACAAATCATTAAACGATAAGCAGTTAAGTATTTATGTTATCGCTAGTTAATAATAATACTTGATTCTATCGGTAATTACATTGCAATTTACAAGCTTGAGGGGTTCGCTTGCCTCGATTAAAGTCTTAAGTACCCGTGCAATATTAATTTAATATTTCCTTTGAACAGAAAGTAGGGAGTAGGTAATAGAAAGGAGTTATATAGCTCGCGAGTAATTATATAAATAATCCGGACTTAATTACTTACCTTCTTCATTTAAATTCATCGAGAATGCAGGGGTTAAAACTTCTAGATTATTAGAAATATACGGGCTTAGATAAGTTTTTTAAGTATAGTCAGATATTGTTTTGATTGTATAAATAAATCCTCTTGAGTATTATTACGGTTGCCAATCTATTTTATATAGTCATTCCTGCGGAAAAAACAGATGGTAGTGCGTTAGCGTTCACGCGGAGCGTGCGGCTCAGCGTGTCCGGAGGACATGCATCTTGCTCGCTCGATGCTAGCGAGCAAGATGCATACGCTCCGCGCACACTAAGTGAACGCACTACGAAAATTAATTGGAATGACTATAAATTAAGAATATAAAGTTGTGATAAAGATTTAAAAGTCATTTGAGGTGAGTAATAGATTCACCTCAAATAACAAACCACAACATCTTTACAAATTTTTAAAGATTGGGTTTTACGATGAGCAGCGATTTAATTACTTTCCGATCCAGCTACTCGTGGAAGTCCCATACTATAGTTATTGACTCGTGCCGATATGTTATAGCTAATTGAGCCTTTCTGTAAAAGCGAACGGACTAAATGTTCTAAATCCGAGCCAATGCGGCGCAGATTATAATCAGTTAGATCTTCACCGCTGTTAGCTTCGACTAACTCATCAAATTTACGGTATACAACTTGTAAAGTGTCTTCACTCCAAGTAAATTCATTATCTGGATCGATATCCAAGGTCAAGACCTGATTGCTAGGAACCAATTCGCCATCCTCAACTTCAGCCGCAAAAATACGGATATGGCGAGTTGTAGATTTAAGCAGCATCTGGTTATCCATAGGAGGCTTTCGTTCAATGACGGTTAAGTAACACTGCAATTATTGTAGACTCTAAATCTTCAAAGGAAACCTCAACATTATATTGCTTGCATCAAAGTCCTAAACGCAAACTATGAAAATCTTGAATTATTGTTTTGTACGGGCTAGTAAATAAAACCCAAACTCAACTTTACGCTAACTTATAATTTAATTGCTTAACACAGCTAGTATTTTCATTAATTGGGGAACCACGAATTTATCATTACGGTCAGTCTGGTAAGCTTGAATCGGCATAAACACAGACGCTTACTTTTTATTTGTGGTAATTCATAGAATATTTAAGAATTTTGCCTTATGTTCTGTGCTAGAAAAAATAATTTAGACGATGTGCTTATTGATGCTCTAATACTAAATTTACCCTTAAAAGTTTTGGTCTCAAGACCCCCGATTGTGTTTTTTTAATGAATAAAACCTACATCTAGTAATTTTACGGAATTGCTAAACAGCAACCGTAAGCTATAGTCTAATAAAATGATTTCAGCGTTTTTACTTACGTAGTATTACTTCAGTTTTAGTTAAAAGCAAAACTGTTATTGACGTGGAGATAAGTTTGATGTAAAAACCTTTAAAAAGCTATAGCAAGTTCTTACAGAAACTTCATTGTATAGAAGTTTAAAAACTGAATAATAGTTTAGGGTTTGCTAAAACAGTTACTGGTGCATGAATATAAAATTATAGAATCAGTTAGTCTACCGATAACCAACTTTCGTGGGAGAGTGAAATGCAATACAAATAAACATCAATGATTTTTCTTGCCTCATTGCACGCTACTTTCGATTTCAAACAAAATATAAAGAACTTTTGCTTGAGATAAAACTCCTCACCCCTATGACCACCGAGTAAAGGAATTGTCAAAACTATGAACTCGAAAGCATTACCACGCCAAATAAACAACCCCGATGTCGGTGTTTATGAATGCGAAATCAACCTCAAATTCCGATTGATTGAGGAAAAGAGTTTATTGCGCGATCGCGATCAGCTCTTGCAGGTGCTTCTAGAAGCCTTAGCAGAAGGTTCAGATGACTTTTTAGAAATGTTGCAGCAGGTTGTAAAAGTTCACCAGACAACAGAGCTAAAAGCCTCGCCGCAAATGCGTCGTCAGCTAATGCGGTTGCGTAACTCCAACGAAATGAACCAATAGCTAAAACGGCTGATAAAGTATTGGTTCTATAAAGACTGCAATTCAATACAAAGGCATTGGTAAATTGTTAAGTTTAAATCCGAAGCTTAATTTTTTCCACAACAAGTTAACTGGTATTACTCAAGCAGTTATGTTCACTTTAGCTGGGTTCTGCCATGTATCCCCGAAACGTCACCTGAAAACCGTGCGTCTACCAGGCATCTACGCATTTTTGACGGGGTTGCGTCTACAGTAACCGTCGGGTTGAGTCTATCCTATTGCAATAGAAGTACTTGAGGGTGCCTACTAAGTTCGCAATCGTCCTTACTGTTACCGAGCCTGTCACGGTCTACTAAAAATATTGACATACCAGGGATATTATATTTAATATTACAGACCGTCGCGGTAGTATTTGTATTCTTCTTGAAGAAGGCACACAAATGATTAGTACGGCTTTTTCGGCCGGTGCTAACTCAAAAAGCATCTCACAATCGTTTCTACTTTGTTCATAGCTGCATACTCGAGCTTGCCATTCTTTGGGGTTCCCTAAATTTTGTGTATCTAGAGTTGAGATTACAAGCGTGCGTGGGATGAATTAGAAAGTTTCAATTCTCTTCCCATGCATACTTCACAAATACTTGAAAAGCGTCAGTATCCCTATGAGTCAGTTTATTACACAAATTACGCAGTAACAAATATACATGAGTAATATTAATCGTAATCAACAGCTTCGGTTTATAAACTGGGTTGTATCAGCTTATAGAAAAGGCTATTTCAGTTTTCTATTGATTCATAGATAATTTGTCTGGGGCTTGACTACTTAATATTCTCTCATAATTTAATACCTGTAAACACGAAATATTACTTAAAAAGATGAAGGTTTATTATAGCAAGTTCCCTGCCTTCCACCGACAAATTAATTAAACAAGTAAATTTGAGTAGTAAAAATTCCTATCCTCTATCTGCGAAGACAAATTTACCCAAAGTACAATAACGAAGTTTTAGAGAATCTAAAAACTTGATTATTAGAATAACCTTGCAATAAATCGAAAACTATAAAAAATATTAATTAAAGTAGTCAGTTTATTCGGTTAATTAGCCAAACCATGTTCCAAAGCAAATCTAACTAACTCAGTACGGCTATTTGTCCCAGTTTTGCTAAACAAACGACTGACGTATTTTTCGACATTACGAACGCTTGTATCTAAGCGCCGAGCAATTTCTTTATTCATTAATCCTTCCGCAACTAAATTCAGAACACTTTGTTCTCTCGGAGTCAAATCAATATTGAAAGGTGCGCTTGTTTGAGTAATGGCATTTTTTTGAGTCAGCAACGCCTCGATTCGAGCCATCTGAGACGCTAATTCGGCTAAATCTGGGGTTTCCCCTTCCTCTACATTAGAGGTAGTCTTAGCAGCACGACGAGCAAGCAAATTTTCCACAATTGCCACCAACTCATCCGGATCGAAGGGTTTAGGTAAATAAGCATCAACACCAGCTTGATAACCTTGAATGCGATCGCCAGTCATACCTTTTGCTGTTAAAAATATGACTGGTAGCGTTTTAAAGCGAGTATCATCACGCAGTTGCTTGAGAAACTGGTAGCCATCCACTTGAGGCATCATAATATCCGAAATAACCAAATCGGGGTTATTTTGCTGCATCCAATCCCAAGCATCACTGGCATTACTGGCAACCTGAACATTAAAATTACTAGCTTCTAAGTAATCTTTTACGGCTTCGCGCAATCCGGGTTCATCATCTACCAGTAACAGTTGTGTACTCATCTCAATTTTCCTTTATTCTACATTTTCCAATTTAGCTAAATTTGGTGACAGTTTACTGATGTTGTTGGTTGTTAGTTGTTAGTTGCTAGTTGTTAGTTGCTTCTGGCTGTAACATCTGTGTACCAAAGAACCGAATTTCGCAATAATTTGGAATCAAGATTACTGATGTTGTTGGTTGTTAGTTGCTAGTTGTTAGTTGTTAGTGGCTTGTGGCTATACCATCTGTGTACCAAATAACCGAATTTTGCAATAATTTGGAATCAAGATTACTGATGTTGTTAGTTGTTAGTTGCTAGTTGTTAGTTGCTTCTGGCTGTAACATCTGTGTACTAAAGAACCGAATTTCGCAATAATTTGGAATCAAGATTACGCAAAACTGTAAAATTACCCATCGAGAATATACACATTCAAACATTTTAAACCGACTAGCAATAGTTGTAATATGCTGACGGATTTCGGTAGAATCATCCCTATTCATTTTAAGTGAAACGAGTTACAAGTTAGGATGCGGTTTAAATGCTCTGATTGCAAAATCCAATTAAATAAAGTTGCAAATTATTTAACTCCTAACTCCTAACTCCTAACTCCTAACTACTTACAACACTTTACACTGTCCCTGAAATCTCAATAAATGGTCGCACAAAACTAAAGCCACCATTGCTTCCACCATTGGAACTGCCCGTGGTAATACGCAAGGGTCATGTCTTCCTTTTGCAGCTAAAACTCCTGCTTCACCCGTTTTAGTAACTGTATTTTGTTCTTTCCGAATAGTTGCTGTAGGCTTAAATGCTACGCGAATAATAATGTTTTCACCGTTGGATATTCCCCCTTGAATACCACCGGAACGATTGGTCACGGTACGAATATTACCTTCATCGTCGGTGTAAAATTCATCGTTATGCTCAATTCCGGTAAGCAAAGTACCCGCAAAACCAGAACCGATTTCAAAACCTTTACTTGCCGGAAGTGACATTACACCTTTAGCAATATCAGCCTCCAATTTATCAAAAACCGGCTCACCCAATCCTTTGGGAACTTTACGAGCAACACATTCTACTACCCCACCGATAGAATTACCATCTCTACCAACTTGCTCGATTAATTCCACCATTCTTTCCGCACATTCGCTATCCGGGCAGCGGACAATATTGCTTTCAACTTGTTCTAAAGTTACTTTTTCTGCGTCTACTTGTCCTTCCAAATCCTTGATACGCTTGACGTAACCGATGATTTCAATCCCAGCTACTTTGTGCAGTATTTTTTTGGCGATCGCACCAGCTGCGACTCTTCCAATTGTCTCTCTCGCAGAAGACCGACCACCACCTTGATAGTTACGAATACCGTATTTTGCATCATAAGTAGCGTCAGCGTGGGAAGGACGGTACATTTGCACCATTTCGCTGTAATCCTGGGGACGAGTATCTTTATTCTTAACCGTAATTGATATCGGGGTACCTAAAGTTTGTCCCT
The DNA here is from genome assembly GCA_039026655.1 of Cyanobacteria bacterium P01_C01_bin.38. Classification (GTDB taxonomy): domain Bacteria; phylum Cyanobacteriota; class Cyanobacteriia; order Cyanobacteriales; family Nostocaceae; genus Rivularia. The sequence goes on from JBCCLY010000011.1 coordinate 16,051, forward strand.
GAAACACCCCCGAAAGAATTTCACATTTATCAGCTTCTTTACGAGGTGTAGTAATTTTACTTTGTCCAGGTCGTCTTCTATCCAATTCTACTTGAATTTCCTCGGCAGAAATTTCTAATTGTGGGGGACAACCATCAATGATTACTCCCACACCACCACCGTGGGATTCCCCGAAAGTAGTAACCCGAAATAAATGACCAAAAGTGTTTCCCATGATGATGTTGCGGAGATTTAATTGTTTACGTATTTTAGTTGATGTGTTGTTTTCGATTAAAAGACACACATAACCAGAATATATTTTTGCTTTAACTATTGCTAGGGATAACTTTTGGGGATTTATGCAGATTTTTTCGGTACTAATCAAGTCTTACTTCAAAATCAACACCTAATACTTCTTCTATTCTTCGTAAGGTTTCAATAGGTAAAGCTTTAGTTTCTTCGGCTTCAATTCTGTACCAGTTCATCGTCGTCATCCCAACCTGACGACATATTTCAGCCAAAGAACGACTGTCAGCTTCCCTTACTTGACGAATCCGCGAACCTAGTCCGGGAACTTCCGTTTGCAATACTTTTTTTACTTTCATCAATAATATGTTTGATTCTAATACCATCCTTATTGTTCTAAATTATCGCGCTAGAATTAAATACATATAAAGTGTAAATTTATAGTTTATGATTTAATCATGTTAATAGCGATGTTTCTCTTGGTAAAAAGAATGCCATCGCGCTTTGTTATAAAAATAGTTTGCAATCTATAAATGAAGCCGACAATAGAGCAAGCAATAGAATTATATAAAATGTGTCAAAACCTGACATCAATGTACTTACCCATAAATCTCGTCATAATAGATGAAAGGACTCAGAGCATTTATGTATTAGCTGGTGAAGAACTGGAAATTTTGATTAGCAATAAAGGTGAGGTAATAATATTATGACAAAACCGAATTACAAAGCAATGACACAGCAGGAGTTAAAACAGTATATTCTTACCCACCGGGATGATAAAGATGCAATACATGAAGCCGTGCTACGCATTCAAAAAAACGGTACTACAATTGATTCATCTGACAATTTAAAGCAGTTTATTGAGCAGAAGCGCTTACAGGATAATAACTCCTAAGAAACTTCCAATAAAGAAAAGATTCAATTGCTTTGGTAAGCAGGGGGAGCAGAGGAAGCAGGAGAGCAGGGGGAGAAAAAATCTGATAGTCTTATTAGATGCAAGAATTGAGTAATTTAATTTTTTATTTAATTACCTAAATATATATAGGAATCCTATTTGATTTTTGAAAAAGAATCCGAGAAAATAAGGAGGGGTACATTTGTCTAACAGCGAACAATGAGTAATCAAGATATAGAGATTGCGATCGCTCAACTGCAAGAATTTATCGCAGAGGGTTCAAAT
>JBCCLY010000012.1:0-17124 GCA_039026655.1 Cyanobacteria bacterium P01_C01_bin.38
ATCTAATGGTACGCCGTCGCCTTCTAACATTAAACCTGTTTGTCCTGTTGCAAGAAACTTGGTACGCAAACCTCTTAAACGTGACGCATGGTTTAACTCTAAACTTGCGGACATTTTTCCCACAGCCATATCGGTTCCCACTGTCAAAACCCGCTTGCAAGGAAGATTTCTCGCCGCGAGAGTACACACGCCAATATTAGATGGCTCTTTACGAATATCCCAAATTAACTGCCCCGGTTTTAATAAAGTCTTTAATTCTGGACTTTTTCCCAAGGGAGTATGCAAACCATTGACAATTGACATTCCCCCCACCAAAGCATCTTTAATTTCACGCCAGTAATCATCTGGTAAATTACCGCCTTTAGGAGCAATACCGATTACTAAAACCTGTGGTTTAAATTGAAGCGCATCTTTTACAGAGGCAACAATCGGCACATCACGTTTAATACCTGTCAATTCTGGTAAAGACTTCCCTGGACAGTCGCGGTCGATCGCCACGACTATCGGCGAATCACTATAACGTAATAATGATAACCCTGTTTTACCATGAGTTCCGCGAATTCCCTCATGTAAAAGAACGGCAATTTTCTGATTAAGCGGCAAACGCACTCCGTTGTACTCCCAACCCTGGTAAATTATTTGGCAAAATTTTACCTTCTTCAATCAATGCACCCGTAAACGGATCGTCGATCAAATTCAGGTGACTGTCTAAGTCTAAATAATCGGCTAATGGTGCTAACTGAGCTAGGGCAGTATTGGCGATCGCGCTATCGGAATAGCAGCCAAACATTACCTGTAAACCACAGGCACGTGCTGTATGTATCATCCGCATTGCCTCGGTTAAACCCCCAGATTTCATCAGCTTGATATTAACACCATCGGCGCATGACGCTAGATAGGGAATATCAACACTAGTAAAGCAGCTTTCATCAACAAATATAGGTATAGGAGATGACTTTTTCAATTCCACCAAACTTTGTTCTTTTCCCCGTGGTAAAGGCTGCTCAACATACTTTACACCCAAATCAGCAAGTATAAAACACATTTGTTGGGCATCTTCTAAACTCCAACCGCCATTTGCATCCACATATAAATCTAAGGTTGGTGCTTCCTGAATTACAGCATCAAGCATTTTTCTATCTGCTTGAATACCATCGGGGCTGCCTAATTTTACTTTCAGCATTTTCACATCCATGAATTGCAGCCAATTCCTTACCCTTTTTCTGGCATCTTCGGGGGAGCTAATACCGATAGTTACCGAAACCGGCTCGATCTGATTTCGATCGAGTCCCCACATTTGCCATAGAGGTAAACCCGCACGTTTTCCCATCCAATCGTGTAGGGCTGTATCTATGGCAGCTTTCGCAGCAGAAGGAATTTGTCCTGTATTTAATATCAATTCAATTTGCTGACGCTGTGACGGATGTAACGCTTGTAAACTAAGTACCGTTTGTAGTATAGATTCTTGAATAACTTCGGTAGATTGGGGATAATTACCGACATTAAAAGGTGATGCTTCTCCCCAACCTTCGATACCATCCTCAGATATTTTTACCCATACATTCGTCGTTTTTGAAGTGGTACCGCGACTAATTGTTAAAGGAAAGCGTTTATTTACAGTAAATATTTCAAACTGGATTTGCATGATGGGGAAATAGGAAATTGGGCATGGGGCATAGGGCATTGGTAATTAGTTCAAATACCCTCCGCATTTAGTTTATTATGAGTGCGGTTTGTATAAGAAATAATAATACCTTAGCCTCAAGTAAGCAGAGATTTAGCACTAAATTTCGTAGAAAAAAAATGAAAAGAAGATAATATATTTGTGTTTTTATATTGCTCAAAATAGTTAAAGGTATTTGTAACAATTATACAAACACCTTTAACCCCTCCGGGGTTCGCCATTTGCTCATGGGGGAAACCCCCAAGACCGCAATGGCTCACCTTTAACCTTTGACCTTTGACCTGTTTTACCTATTATGGCTAGTTTAGAGAAATGGAATCTCGTACAATCAGAAATGGCATTAAACCATCCTTGGTGTAAAGTCAGACGAGATAAAATAGAATTACCTAGCGGACAAATAATTGATGATTACTTTGTTAATATTAGACCGGATGTAGCGATTATTTTACCAATTACTAGCGATCGAGAAATTGTTTTTGTTAAGCAGTATAGACACGCCATCAGTGATTTTTTTATCGAGCTTCCCGCAGGTGGTTTTAATCCAGAGCAAGAAAGCGGTGAATTTGCTGCTGTCAGAGAGCTTGAAGAAGAAACTGGTTATGTTGCTTCAAAAGTAAAGAAGATAGCAACTTTTTACGATAAACCCAGTAAGGATACTAATCAAATACATTTATATCTAGCAGAAAATGTTGTGAAAACAGGAAACATCAAGTTAGATATTACCGAAGAAATTGAAGTATTATTAATTCCTGTAGATGCTGTTTTGCAAAAAATAGTAAAAGGTGAAATTTGCGTCGCTGGTACAGTCGCGGCTTTATTTTTGGGTTTGAATTTGGTTTAGTAGGTAAGGAAAGTTAGGAGTTAGGAGTTAGGAGTTAGGAGTTAATAATTGGTAGTTGGTAGTTGGTAGTTGGTAGTTGTGTTAAACGCTTGAACATACTTTTTTTAACAAGTTCAAACTTCCGGGGGAGTTGGCTTCAATTACTAATACTTTGTCTTGGAATTCAACTTTCCATTCTGGCTGTGAAGAAATTTTTCCGTTTCTACAAACGTTTGTAACGGCGATTCTTTCGCGGGTTTCTGTATTGTCGGTGATGCGGTAGCGGAATTTAAGCGATTCAGACTGATTTTGGATTGAGTTTACGTCTAAAGATACGATGTTTCCATCATTGGTTTTTCCCATTGTTAACCATCTTTCTGGATTATTAGTATTAGCTGCTGTAGAAGTTGTGTTAGAAGAATTATTTGGTGTATAACCATTTATTTTGACATCACGGAAGCGGAAAGTACCTTTGCTAGAATAATTTCTTATGTCTAAAACGGCTAATGAATCAACTTTTGAGGGTGCAGCAAAACTTATGGTAACTGGAGTAGGAATATCGGTAATCAATGTTCCACTTCTTCCTTGATTTGCTACATTTACTCCAAAAGCTGGATATCTATTTCCAGATGAGTCAGTAGCTCTTGAAATATAACGGCTAGTCCTAAAACTTCTATCTCTCCCTACTAAATTAGTCATGATGAAATTGCAAACTACCGTTTTCTTTTCATTTCTACTGCAACCTTTAAGCTCTATTTTAAAGTTATCATATTCAAAAGTTCGCTCTGGCTGTGAATCTGCTTGAGCTATATCAAAATAACTTTCTTTGGTAGAAGCAGATGCGACAGATATAGTAGCTGTAATTAGTAAAATACTTGATAAAATTGATTTACTAAAACAATTCATTTTTTAGTAAAAGACCCCGATTTAAAACACTTTAATTATCTAAATACGAAAGTGTCCCAAATTTATCAAACATATTACAGTTCTTTGTATTTTGTTACAGTAACCGAATTTAATTAATAAGTGTTTATAAAAGGAGCATCCCGATTTTCATTTTGTAGTGCGTTAGCGAAGCGTGTCCGGAGGACATACATCTTGCTCGCTCGATATCTATAGCTAGCGAGCAAGATGCATTTCCTTACGGAAACACTGCGTTAACGCACTACCAAAATTATTTCAGGAATTGCGATACTTCCTTCATCAATAAAATATTTTTTAGTAATTTTCTACAATTTTTATTCGTTATTTATTGGCGAAGTCAAAATACCAAACAATGCTCGTAATAAGGATTCTAATTCTTCAGGAACCCGGTATAATTTAATATCCTGTACTACCTGTTTTTCTTGACGATAGAACATTCCAAATCGCCAATCTTCTCCGGTAGTTACGGCACCATATAATACAGTCACCGGAGAATCAATCCAACTATCTAAAGCAATTAATTCTACAGCTAATTGCGTAAATCCTCTACTCAAATCTGACTGCTTTGCTTCTATGACTATTAAAGCATTAGGGTAAGAAATAAAATAATCAAAACTACCTTTTAAAAAGTTGTTAACATTAACCGGATACTCAATATTCAATTCAGATTGAGTTTCAGCGCAAAGTTCTAGAAGCGTAGGTGCAATTAGTACTTCCCGACGTGCTGCTTCGCTAATTGGGTTAACGTAGTTTAAATTTCTTGGTAAATAACGCTTTAAAAAATCAATACAATCAAGTTTTCCTTCATATTTAGGTAATTGCAATTGAGAGCGTACATAAGTACATCCCAACTCCAACAAAATATCTGCTGGAGCATAAGGCAATTCAAAATACTCATTAAACGTATAGCTTAATCCTATTTGTAGGATGCGTTGACGACTCATAAGTTATCAATTATCAATTATCAATGCCCAATGCCCAATGCCCAATTCCCAATGCCCAACTCCTAACTCCTAACTCCTAACTCCTAACTAATTTACCTTTTCCACTGCTGCAAAATATAGTTATAAAAAGCTTGTTTATCAACTTTATTCATTACAGAAACTTTTCTTCCTCCCGATACTATTTTTGTTCTACCTTGACTCTTGCCATCGGTAATAATTTCTGTTTCTATTTGTTTTAATTCAAATAATTCTGGTTTTGCTAAATAAGCTGTTGCTAATACATCCCAAAAATAATAGTCTTGAGGAATTACTAAGGCATAACATTGTCCGGCTAAATCTGATATGGGATAGTTTCTTTGTTTGCCCATTTTTTGAACAATTTCTGATGTTACTGGGACGGTATTAGTAATATCTAAAGGACACATAATTATTTCGATTTGAGTATCCCAGATTTGCGCTACCGAAATTGGGTCCCAATAAGCATTCCATTCTGCGGAACCATCTTGCCCCGGTTCCCAGTTTTTCTCGACGTTTCCGGGTACGTTTAAAGCACCTCCCATCCACACAATACGTTTAATTTTGTCTTCAAGTTCGGGTGATTTTTGTAACGCGGTAGCAATATTTGTCAAAGGGCCAGTTGCCATTATTGTTACTGGTTCGGCTGCTTCTTGCAGTACTTTCACCGTGAAGTTTTCTCCAGGTTCTGCAATTAGTGGCGTGGTAATAGTTTGGCGCTGATTTAGTATGGGGAAATGGTCAACTACATAAGAATCGCGTCGGTAAAGATTGGGAAACGGATTAATTCCGCGTACTTTACTTTCTGCTACCGGAATATCAGAAAATCCCATCAAATCTAGTATTTTTCGAGTAGCGTTTACTGCTGGCTGTGCGTAACAATCAGCGGCAGTTACAACAACACCAAGGGGTTTAACGTTATCCATAGTCATCAACAACATAGTTGCTAAATAATCGTCTACACCACCGTCATGATCCATTAATACGAGTTGTTTTGACATTGAGATCCCCCCAACCCCCCTTTCTTAAGGGGGGCTATATGTAAGTTTTTGAGAATGCTTTGATTTGTATCATAATTAGGGGGATTTTGAGTATAAAAGTATAAGTAATATTCACATTGAGATCCCCCCAACCCCCCGTATTGTAAGGGGGGCTATATGTAAGTTTTTGAGAATGCTTTGATTTGTATCATAATTAGGGGGATTTTGAACTTTAAAGTATGGTTAATAACATTAACGAACCAGCCTTAGTTGCTGAGTTGACGGAGCTATATATGAAGTATGAAGCGGCTTTATGTAGTAATGATACTGCGGTGCTGGATAATTTCTTCTGGGATTCTGCGGATGTTGTGCGGTTTGGATTAAATGAAAATCAGTATGGTGCTGAAGATATTCGAGCTTTTCGCAATTCGCGCCCTGGTTTTAAATTAGAAAGAGAAATAATTAATCTGAAAGTGGTAACTTTTGGTGAAGATAGTGCAGCAGTTACTCTGGAATTTCGTCGATTTATTAATGGTTTAGAGCGTCGAGGTAGGCAGAGTCAAATGTGGCAGCGTTTTTCAGAAGGTTGGAAAGTTGTTTCTGCTCATGTTTCTTTTTTGGAAGGGAGTAGGGAGTAGGGAGTAGGGAGTAGGGAGTAGTAGTTGTAGGTTGGGTTAGGCGCACTAACAATTATAGTTTTTGAAAAATAATTTATATTTGCGCCGTAACCCAACATTAGATTGTCGATATTTAATCATTTCTAATACAGTCTTGTAGGGTGGGCATCCCTGCCCGCCCGGTTTTAACAACTTTACTTGTATTCCATTCTACTGAAAACCGCTATATTAAGGGATAAATCCCTTACTACAAACCTACTATTAGGTAGGCTCAAATGGTAAAGAGGAATGATGCAAATCTATCATCAGCTTTCCATCGTTGTTTTGACGATAACCAAAAGTATATTCAACTTTGGTTTCTTTACCTGTATTGGCATCAGTAAAATAGTAATTTCCCATTGTCACCGCATCATTACAACCAACGCTGATACCCGCGTTTTCAAATCGTACTTTACTCCAAGGTCGAAGTGCAAATCCGGTGTCTTCAGCAATTTTACCTTTAACAAAATAAGATACGGCATCTTCTTCCGTTAAACGAAATTGCCCTTCTGAAGCTAAAGTCGGCTTAAATAAAACTTTTCCTTCATCATAACCGTATAGATTATCGACAGTTTCTGCTGCTTTTGCTCTATAGTCTCCTTTGTTTTGGTATGCTTTGCCAATTTCAATAACCGCATTAGCCCAAGTTTCTTGAGCATCGATCACATCTTTTTCTGTGATACAACTATTGGAATTGTTTGAAGCTTGTGAATCGCTATTATTAGTTGAAGATGCATTGTTATTACAAGATGCAGCTAATATACTTACTGGAATCAATACTAAGAATAATACAGCCGATTTAAATAATTTCATTCTTTTTATTTGTGTTTCATGAAACAACTTGCTCTTGAGTTGGTCAAATACTATAAAATTACCAACTTTGAGAAGCGAAAACACATCTGTTATATCATTAAATTTATCTTAATAATGTGTTTTATTTATAGAAACCATTGATAAATATTTTTATTTTAATGGCAGAATAAAAAATTTATAATACCTTAGAAAATGATACAGATTTTCCAAGGTTAGGGAGATTTGTTGTTACTCCTGTTAATGAAAAATCGGTTGCTGCTGGTGTGGTGGAAGCGATGATTTTTCCTTGAGAAATGACGTAGCGGGGTTGGATGCGAGTGCGGATAGCATCATAAGAATCGTTGGCATTTAAGACAATCAAAGATGCAGGTTTTCCGACTTCTATACCGTATTTTGATTCTATATTTAATGTTTTAGCTCCGTTGTTTGTAATCATTTGATAGCAAGCATCTACTTCTTCGCGCCCTGTCATATGACAAATATGTACTCCCATGTGAGCCACATCTAACATACTTCCCGTACCCAAGCTATACCAAGGATCTTGGACGCAATCATGTCCGAAACTGACGTTTAGGTCATTTTGCCATAATTCTTTAACGCGGGTGACTCCTCGGCGCTTGGGATAAGTATCAGCACGTCCCTGTAAGGTAATATTAATCAAAGGATTGGCGATAAAATTAATTTGAGCCCGTTGCAGAAAACCCATTAATTTAAACGCATAAGCATTATTATAAGAACCAAAAGCAGTTGTATGACTTGCTGTAACTCTACTACCATTTTTTCTGCGAATAGCTGACTCGGCAACCACTTCTAAAAAACGCGATTGCTCATCATCAATTTCGTCACAGTGAATATCAATTAAACGATTATATTTTTCTGCTAATTCAAATATTCTTTGTATCGATCGCACACCCGATTCTCTAGTCAATTCATAATGGGGAATTCCTCCCACAGCATCCGCACCCATTTCCAAGGCTTTCTCTAATAAAATCTCATTTTGCGAATGCGAGTAAATCCCATCTTGGGGAAACGCAACTACCTGCACCGTCATCCAATCTTTTACTTCCGAGCGCAATTCTAATAAAGCCTGTAGCGCAATTAACTGCGGCTCGCTAACATCTGCGTGGGTTCTGACAAATAATATACCTTGAGCCGCTTGTTGCTTCAACATTGTTAAAGCGCGGTTTTTTACGTCTTCGATGGAAATCTCACGTTTGCGATCGCCCCAAATTTGAATTCCCTCAAACAGCGTGCCACTTTCATTCCAACGCGGCTCTCCCGCAGTTAAAACGGAATCTAAATGAATATGCGATTCAACAAAGGGAGGTGAAATTAAGTTTCCAGATAAATCAATTTCTTGATGAGCAGATTCTTTTAAATTAGGCGATATTACGGAAATTAGACCATCTTTTATAGCAATATCTATTTCTGTATTTTCGGAATTAAACGAAACTAATTTTCCCCGACGCAAGATTAAGTCAATCATGGTTTTTTATTAAATATTATATTTGGGAGAGAGGGGGGAGAGGGGGAAGAATGGGAAGAGGAGCCATTGCGTTGCGGAGGTTCCCTCCGTTGTAGCAAATGGCGTGGGGAAGAGAAAACTATTAAATATCTTTGAGGGTGAGAGCAAAAACGGATGAATCAGCAAGTATAGATTTGGCGATATTAATATCAATTTCTAAGGGTTGTAAACAAGTTAATTGATTAAATACATCGAGCAAACTGTATTTATTAATCTCAAATCCTTGCTCTGCAACGAACTGTTGAATATGCTCTAAATTATCAAAATGTGTATCTGTAATAGAAGTTTCGGTCATTTTATTAACCGTTTCCTCAAATTTATGCCAACTGGGGCTAACTTTCCATCTATGATTCAAATTTTCTTTTGTTGTCAAATCATGAGTAATCCATACACCACCATAAACCTGAAGTAATTCCCGCACATTATTAAACACTTGCTGCTTTTCTTCAAGGGTTAGATACATTAATAATCCTTCGCAAACTACAGTAATCGGCTTTTGAGAATCCAAATAATTTGCATTTAAAGGAAATTGACTGGTAGCATCAATCTTTTCAAAGTGTAAATTAGAGCGATTACCAATTAACTGTTTTACTAATTGCTGTTTTTGAGCAATCATTGCTGGTAAATCGCTTTCGATAAAGATATTTTCAGAGTTTTGAGAAAAATTCATACCTCTGGGTAACAATCCAGAAGCTAATTCGAGAATTTGCTTCGATGAAAATTCAGCTATTAATTGATTAATACCTTTATACCTTGCTTCAAACAAAGCAGCAGTTACCACAGGTGTATCTAATTTTTGCCCTTGAAATTGCTCTACGGCAGTTTCTAATTGTTTCACAAAAGCTTCAGCATTAACCAATTGTGACAATTCTTGAGAGTAAGGAATATCGGTGAACCCTCGAGCATAAGCCACCATTAAAGCAGTAGGACTAATTTTTTCAAAAGAACTCATTTCAGTGAACAGTGAACAGTGAACAGTGAACAATTATCAATTACCAATCCCCCATACCCAGCAACTATCAACTAACCACTATCAACTAACTACTATCAACTAACAACTATCAACTAACCATTTCTTGTAAAAATTTATCAAAAGTTTGTCTATCTGGTAACGAAGGTTGTGCGCCGGATTTGGTTGCTGTTAATGCACCTGCGGCACTACCCCAAACTATGGCTTCACGTAGAGAAAATCCTTCGGAAAGTGCTGCTGCTAAACCACCGTTGAAAGCATCTCCTGCGGCTGTGGTGTCAACTGTTTTGACTGAAAATGCTGGCGTAAAAAAGCAATAATTTGCAGTGGCACAATAAACGCCTTTGGCACCAAGTTTTACAATTGCACATTTCACGCCTTTTTCTAATAAAACTTCTGCGGCTTTTTTAGCTGAATCTTCCCCATTCACCGGGAAACCTACTAATTGCGCTGCTTCAACTTCATTCGGTGTAAGAATATCTACCAAGGGATAAAGTTCTTCTGGTAACTCTTTTTGTGCTGGTGCGGGATCGAGAATTACTTTTACTTTGGCTTTTTGTGCTGCTTGTGCTGCGGCGATCGCCCTAGATATGGGAATTTCTAATTGTAATAACAGTACTTTTTTTCCAGGTAATAACCGCGATAGTCTTTCTACATCTTCGCCATCTACACGCCCATTTGCACCGGGAATCACCACAATTTGATTTTCACCGGCATCATCTACATTTATAATTGCCACACCGGAGCTTACTGTTTCATCAATAAATACGCTATCAGTTTTCACACCCGCAGCTTGTAAACGATTAATAAGTTCCTCACTAAAACTTTGCTTACCAACACGTCCTATGATTTCAGTAGTAATACCTAACTTTGCCGCTGCTACTGCTTGATTAGCACCTTTACCACCAGGAGCTTGAAAAAAATCGTATCCTAACAAAGTTTCTCCAGCAGTCGGTAAATGAGGTGCTGTTGCTACCAAGTCCATATTTATGCTGCCGAAGACGATAATACTCATAATGATTTGGGAATTGGGCATTGGGCATTGGGCATGGGGGATTGGTAGTTGGTAGTTGGTAGTTGGGCATGGGGGATAGGGGATTGGGCATTGGTAATTGATAATTAATAATTAGTAATTTACTCTTCCCCCTCTTCCCCCTCTTCCCCCTCTTCCCCCTCTTCTTGTTTCCCACACTTGGGAACTTCCAAATAGGATGCTTTGTCAATAAAACGATATTCAACCGTTTGTAATCCATCAGTTTATCATTTTTGTTGTTGGTTAAAACTGATTGTAATTATTTTTCTAGTTTTTCTGCGATCTGAAGGTAGAATAGTTAATCATTTCGTCTTCAATTTCCCGTACCGTACACTTAATACTTCAAATTGTAATCATATAAGCACATGAAAAAATTATTCTTAGCTAGTTCGATTTTTCTAGTTTTTGCTGGATGGGGATTGGAGCAAAATTTAAAAAGTGTTAATGCTCAAACCTCTTCTTCTGTAGTTATTAAAACTCAAAAGCAAGCTACTAAAACTCAAGCTGCAATTCCACAATTAAAAGTTATTAGTACGGGAACTGGTAATAAAGAAAAATTACGTTTAACACCAAAGGTTGGTGCAAAGCAAACTATAAATGTCACCTTAAATAAAGACACTATGATGTCTATTGGTGAATTTAAAATGCCTAGAGCCAAGTTACCAGCTTATCTAATTACTTTAGATTCTACTGTTACTAAGGTAGATTCTAATGGAGATATTTTTTATGATATTGCTTATTCTGATGTCAAAATCAAAGGTGATGCTCAAACTCGTCCGGAATTAATTAAAGTTATCAGTAGTCAAATCGGACAGTTGGAAAATTTTAGAGCTTCTGCTGTAATTGATAACCAAGGAAGAACGAAAAAACTTAATTACGCAATTCCTAAAACAGTAGATGTAAATATCAAGTTTCTCGTCGAACAATTATCTAATTCCTTACAACAATTATCTTCACCGCTTCCAGCAGAAGCTGTGGGAACTGGTGCAAAATGGCAGGTTAGTTCCAATACAAGCATCAACGGAATTAATCTTAATCAAACTACTACTTATGAATTAGTAGACATTAAAAATGGTGTTGCGACTTTAAACGTTAATTTACAGCAGCAAGAAAAATCTACTCAAGTAATTGACTATCCTGGATTACCTTTAGACGGTATTTTGACTTTACAAACGTTTAGAAGTAAAGCACAAGGAAAAGCTACAATTGACCTTAATAAAGTAATGCCGGTAAGTTCTCAACTTTCCTTACTTGCTGACAGTAGATATATTGGTAAAAATATTAATACCTTGGAAGAGACACCTTTGAATTCTACATTAAAAGTGGATTTGGCAATAGGGAATAGGTAGTTGGGAATTGGGCATTGGGCATTGGGCATTGGGAATTGGTAATGTAGAGGCGTTGCAGTGCAACGTCTTTTTTTCTTTTCCGTTTGTATCGGAATTATTGAATTTTTTCTCTCTTTTTTCTTCCTCAGCGCTCTTTGTGTTCTCTGCGGTTTTTTTCATAAATTTTCTATCAGAAAGCGAGTACGTCTCTACACTATTAATATGTATAGCAATACGCACGATGAGTCGTGAGAAAGCTAGGTGCCAGAAACCCGGTTTTTTGGAAAAACCGGGTTTCTAAAATCTCACAAATGATTTAGAAATGCTATATAAATTATAGGAATAGCTATGAACATCGATTTCTCTACCGCTAAATGGCTTAATCAACCGCAATTGTTTGAAGTCAACAAACAATCTATAAAAATCACAACCGAACCAAATACGGATTTCTGGCAGCGTAGTTATTATGGATTTAGAAATGATAATGCTCCGGCTCTTTTAATTGAGAGTAAAAATAACTTTTCGTTTACAGCACAAGCTTCATTTAAATATCAAAATAAATTCGATCAATGCGGCTTAATTATTTATATCAATAGCGATAACTGGTTTAAAGCATCTATTGAATTTGAAACTGAAGATTTTTCGCGTTTGGGTAGTGTTGTTACCAATCATGGCTATTCGGATTGGGCAACAACAGATATATCTACGACAAATACAATGTGGTATCGTCTCAACCGTCGAGGAGCAGATTTTTTAATTGAATCGTCACTAGATGGCATAAATTTTAAGCAGATGAGGATTTTTCATAAAAAATGTGCAAAGCGGGAAACTCCGTACCTTTAGGTCGGAGAGGAACGCGAGAGAGCACGAAGAAGTGCCTACAATTAAAATGAATATGAGTAACCATCCATTGAGTGAACTTTAGTACAGTACTTATAACTAATACCTTGTACTGTCATAGCTTTAGTCTTGATATTAAAATATCCTGTAGCCCTTACAGCAACTCGACCTAAATATGTACCAGCTTTTTTACCTGAAATTACGACAGCTTTTACAATGTCTCCAGTGCGAAAACCTTTAACATAGGGATCTTTACTTTTAGGTTTTCCTCTAGGAAATCCGTACTTATCTACTAAGGTATATTGTCTACTAAAGTGCCCTGTACTCTTAATTCTTAGCGGTTGGGTAGCAAAAAAAGTTAAATTATCAACTTCACCAACACAAGCAGCATCGATATGATGGTCTTTTGGTAATTGTAAACGGGTTCTATTGTATTTAGTTTGACTTCCGGTTGATGCTTTAGTAGGCAATAATTTTGATAATACTTCAACAATTTTATTTCTTGTTGAATTTACTGCCGCTGCGTCTTTTAAAGGTTGTTTTGACTGTCTTTTGATTTTGGCTAAAACTTCAGGCTTTTTTTTAAGAAAATCTTCTATTGATTTAGTTCCTTTTTTTTGATTACAACATTCACAGGCGACAGTTAAATTACTTACTCTATTACTACCCCCTTTTGATTTGGGTACTATATGCTCAATTTGTAAAGGTAAATTTTCTGCATCGCAATAAGCACACTTTCTACCCCATTTTTCTAAAAGATATTCTCTTATTTCATAGCCACACAAGGTTCCTTGTTGATATTCAATTCCAGAAATTTCTGGATTTTGCATTAGTTGCATATCAAACTTTACTTTTTCTATCCAAATCTCAGTAATAGGGCAATATCTTATTAGTCTTTTAACCCAAGTTTCTGTTGTTTGAACTCGGTGCATTAAAGAAGGTGCTAGCCAGCCCTTTTTTCTTTTACGATTATCAAATCTTCGCGCTCTGTACCGATTTTTACGGTTACGGCGACTACGGCGTGTCGCTCTACGTGATTCGAGAGAATTTTTAATGTGCTGTCCTCTATGTTCTATTTGAGCTACCCAAATAACAACATCTTCAGAAAGAATTGCAACACCAGTTTTTTGCGATCCAGGATCAAGTTTTAGTGTGAGAGGAAATATCTTAGGATTTTCTATTGCATTTTTTAGTATTAAGGTGAATGGAAATTCTCTAAATACTGCGGCTTTACCTTTTTCTAGTAATTTGCGTGCTTGCTTTGGTGTTATTGGATTTAGTGGTGATTTATCCGAGTTCAATAAAAATACTTTGTTTGGTTTGTTTAATTGCATAATTAAATGCTCCTAAAAAGTAATGGTTGCTTCGTTTATGTTCAAGGATCGCGCACCTTCTAGACACCGACTTAACCCTTTTAAATCTATTAATCTAGAAGTCTCAGAGCAAGGAGCTAGCTAACCCGCTTGGTGAGTACTTTAACGAATTTCTCGAACGTAGCGCCGATTCTAGGAATCTTTGCTGTAACTGGTCAGCTTAAGAACTCCAGACTATGCTGGAAGCTCCCGGCTAGGGGGTCGCTGACTTACATTGCTTGGGTGAGACATCGCTTGAAATGGCTAAACTTAATCCTCCAGCACCACCAAAGCAATCTGTAAGTTTTGGTTTGTATGCTTGTAGCCCGATGAATTCATCTTTTGAAGCTACATTTAAAAACTTTAAACTTGATGATTGCTTGTGGATGGCTCATAATGTAGCTTAAAATTATTGTTTTAATTCACATATTTTTTTCGTTTCCACACCACAAACCCAATACCAAATGTTGCTAAACCCCAAATAGAAGAAGCTTCGGGAACTGATTTTATTTGACTGGTAACTTCTACATTTTTATCTAAACCATCACCAATAGAATATACATAATTAAAAGCTTTTTGATCGTCAAGCACGCTCGCACGCAAAAATAAACCGCTCCAACGTGCAACAGTTTCTACCGCCACATCTTGAGGTATTGTAGGATTATTAGGATCTGGAAATGGCCCATCAGGATTATTAGTATTAGTAATGCCGTAGTGGTTTGCACCTAAAATACTAACTAAAGCTTTGGGTGGATTTTGAATATTATCGTAAGTTTTCTCGGCTCGGATAGGAAGCCCTATACCATCAAGGGTTCCCTGTATTAATGCGGTAGGAATTCCAGAATTGTTGATGGGAATAAATTCTTCTGTGGCTTGGTTGCGGAGGTTTGCACCAAAAAATATTCCTGCTGTTAATTCTTCTGGTTGCTCAAAGGAGCCTTCACATAAAATTGGCTGGATACAAAGATTGGCGATCGCACTTAATCCTACAGCACCTCCCGCAGAATGACCTAATAAAGCGAGTTTCTCTGTATTAACAATGCCATTTACAGGTGAAGCAGAGTCGGAATTTTCTGTCTTTATCTGTTCTAAAACATCATTTATTTGAGAAGTTTCCGGTAAAAGCCCATTAAATCCGAATTGCGGTAAATTTCTCGGATGTGATGGTACAACTACTACAAAACCATAGCGAGCGACGATACTAGCATATTCGGAATAACTAGATTTATCTACGTTTGCTCCTTGTAATAGTAAAGCAACGGGGAAGGAATTATTATTAGAATTTGAATTTTTGGTTTCGGGAAAATAGATATCGGCTAAATCATTATTTCCAGAGATTGTTGTGCTGTACTTGCCAAAATCTTGATAAATCGGCGCGGGGTTGAAGTTTGCAGCTTTGGCTGTGTGTACTGTACTCGAAACAATCAATGCTGCACTAGCGGATGCTATAGATAACGCAAACTTAGCCACCAACTCAAACTCCTTATTTAAGTATTTTTATGTAAACTGTCTGTAAGATTAGCTAATTATTTTTTGATAAACAAGTCATTTCACCGAAAAATTACATAACTAACTTTATAGATTATAAAGCGCTACAAATGGCGAATTATCTGACAAGGATTACCAACAGCTACTACATTATTGGGTATACCTTTTATTATTTCTACCTAATTTTTCATCCCGAGCAACATATAATTCCCCTGCAAGCATTTTTTGTTTTTCTGTCTTTTCTGCCATTTAAATTCACCTCTAATAATTTACTAAAGATTTTTCAAATAATACTATAATAAAAAATTTCATGAGATATTTGTAGGGTGCGTTACGACTTTAGTCTAACGCACCGAAAACCTACAATATGGTGCGTTACACTGCGCGACAACACAACGGCAGTTTTGCGGGAAGAAAATCTACACCGCAAACTGCCTCCTCTAGGTATAATTCAAAAATTAATTAGGATTTCTATATTTGAGTTTAATATATTTATATAGGCATAAAATAGCTGCGCTACAATAAATTAGCTATAAATTAATCAAAATAATATCTATCTGTTAAACCTGCTTCTTAAAATTTACTATCATTAATTAGGCATTTTGTATATTCTATTATTGCAGCGATTAACAATATTATTAATAATATAATTCGACAAATACATATTTATCAACAATAACGATAAATCAAGAATCATACAGGGAGAACTATCGAAATGCCTTTTCGGATATTAAGTCTGGATGGTGGAGGGGTTAGAGGAATTGTTGCGGCGAAAATGCTAGCGGATATTGAAAAGCGCATCAATCGTCCTTTAAATCAGTACTTTGACTTAATTGTAGGAACTTCTACAGGTTCTATTGTAGCAGGGGGTATAGCTACCGGACGCAGTTGTGAAGATATTGTAGAATTTTTCCGAAATAAAAGTTCAATTATTTTCCCTTATCAAGGTCTTTTTTCTCCTCAACGATTTCCTTTACTATTGAAGTACGGTATATCTGCTCCCAAGTATTCTGACAATAATTTAATTCAAGTTTTACAAGGTGTTTTTGGAGAAACAAGACTGTTTGATATTGCCACTTCACCGAGGTTATTAGTAATATCTTACGATACGATTGAACGCAATCCAATTATTTTTAAAAGCTGGCGACCAGATAAACCATATGGTAACGTTCCACTGTGGGAAGTATGTGTTTCTTCAGCATCGGCTCCTACTTATTTTCCAGCACATAAATTAGATAAAAGAGTTATTGGCAATGTCAAAGATGCCAGTATAAATACTATTATTTTTAGCGAGAATGAATCTACCGTTGATGGCGTATATGAAAACGCTGAAATTAGAATTACTGATGGTAAAGGTAGCGGACAAGTTCGAGTTATTAAAAATTATATTGGTTCAATCCGAAAAGCAATGTTAAACCGTGCTTGGGATAGAATTCCCGATAAAACTTCTACTTATTCAATCAAAACTATATACTCTGCAATCGACGGTGGAGTTGCGGCGAATAATCCTTCTAGTTGCGGAATTGCAGAAGCATTACGTGTTGGTTATTCACCAAAAGAGATTAGCGTACTTTCTATCGGTACCGGAGATAGAACCCGAATTATTCCTTATGAAAAAGCGCGTACTTGGGGGTTATTTGAATGGGCACAACCAATAATTAGTGTATTATTTGATGGTTCTTCCGATATTTACGAATATATCAGTAAGCAAATACTTCACGAACAGCTTGTACGTTTACAATTCAACCTTGA
>JBCCLY010000013.1:0-17004 GCA_039026655.1 Cyanobacteria bacterium P01_C01_bin.38
ATGGGTGGGCGTGCCGCTTTTTAAAATTTTTTTTTGCTCATTTTGTTGTGGGTTATTGGTTTGTGGTTATTTGTTATTTGGTTTGTGGGGGGATTTGGGTAGATGGGGAGTTGGGGAGATGGGGAAACAATTACCAACTACCAACTACCAATTACCAACTACCAATTACCAACTACCAATTACCAACTACCAACTCTTAACTCCTAACTCCTAACTCCTAACTCCTAACTCCTAACTCCTAACCTTTAACCTTTAACCTTTAACCTGTTAAACTACTCCTGCTTTTTCCAGTAACTTTAAGGTTTCGTCTAAGCTATTAAGTTTGGATAAGTCAATGTTGGGAGGGTTTAATTTATCTAAGGGTACTAAGGATTTATCGGCTTCTACTCCTTTTGCTAAAGGATATTCGTTTGTTTCGGAAGCGAAGTATTTCTGCGCTGCTGGGCTTACCATATACTTGATAAATGCTTGAGCGTCTTGGGGTTGATCTGTGGATTGGAGTATTGCTAACCCGGCAACGTTAACCATTGCACCTGCATCCCCATTAGTGAAATGATGTGCTACGGGGAAGTTTGGATCTTTTTTGGTAAAACGAGGTAGATAGTAGTGATTCACTAATCCTACATGAACTTCACCCCGCCCTAAAGCATTTACTATGGCAACATTGTTACCGTATTTTTGGACATCGTTGGCTTTCATTGCTTTGAGCCATTCTAATGTTCTTTCATCACCTTCTTTTACTCGCATTCCCGTAACAAATGACTGAAACGAACCATTTGTTGGTGCCCAAGCAACTTTACCGCGCCATTTTGGTTGGGTTAATTCCCAAACGTCTTTGGGCAATTCGCCGATCTTAACCAACTTTGTATTATAATCAACCACGCGAGCGCGTCCGGAAACTCCGATCCAATTCCCCGTAGGTGAACGGAAACGAGAATCTACTTCTTCAAGGATCTCTGATGGAATCGCTTGAGTACGTTGGTTCGTTTCCAAAGCCCCCAAAGCTCCCGCATCTTGTGCCAAAAATACATCAACCTTACTATTTTCGCCTTCTTCCAAAAGGGCGATCGCCAACTGGGAGGTTTTACCGTAGCGCACTTTAATATCTAAGTTCAAATCTTTGGAAGCTTGTTCGAGTATGGGGGCAACTAGCTTCTTGTTTCTACCAGAATAAACAATCAAATCTTTAGAATTATCACCACTGGGCGTACACCCCGCGCCCAGAAGTAAGGAAGCAATCAATCCCGTTAGTAATAATTTTTTTCGCATTTTTTTAATCTTTTTCTCTAATAAAACAATTAGTTGTTTGCAGTTAATTCATAAAGACATTACGTATAATATCTATGCATTAAGTAGTACATCATAACGCTAACAGCAGACCATTACTAGCAATTAGGTATTAATAAAAGTTAATTCGATCGCCATTGTAATTTTATCTACTTTCAGATCGACTTCTATCTTAATCCTCTGTATTTTCACTTAATTGCTATTATTAAAGATAACATTTATCACCTATTCTGTAATGTATAACGAGTACATTTGAATGTTTTTCCGCGTTAGTAATAGTTTGCTTGATAAAGATGCCCTTGTGAGTGGGAGAGGCGAAGAGTAGGGAAAGAAATAATATATGTTTACGATGAACCAATCATATTTAATGGGACTAGTACTCGTTTTCAATAAATATGATGGGTACTTCTACGTTCGTAGTTGGGACTTTTAGTCCCCCGGAGCGATAAATCGCCAACTACAAACATGAAAATACCCATCAAGATTTATGTGGTTAAGTACTAGTACACTAACAATGCATGGATTATTGAGAATGAAAAGCAAATTAAGCTGATGTTCCTACGGTTTTTTAAAAAGATCCCTCGCCAATAAGCTTTTCTTGAGATGGAAAATAGCACAACAGAATTAGAAGGTAATAGCGTTGCAACATAAACAATCAGAGCAAGGTAGCCAGTTACCGACTCAGCATTAACTGTCATATTTAGTTTTGTAATTTATAAATAACTATAAATTACATACGTAAAAATACGAGTATTTATTGCGACAATCTTCTTGATTTATTTAAAATTTTTGTTAGTAATGCTCAAGCACTGGGTAAATGTGCCGGAAGTACGCTAATCGCACAGGCAGCGATATAAATTAGAGCGAAACGAGTCTCTAATAAAGCGACAGAATGAAACTTGGCTTTGGTGTACCAGTTGCGAAAGCTAATAACTACAGCAAATTTAATTAGTACCACAATAAAGGCTAAAGCCGTAAATAATTTTAACCAGCCAAGGACGAAAAATCCACTTACAAATGCACTTGCAATCAAATGATATGCGGTAGCGGGCATCAGAGAACTAGTTTTCTTACGACGTAACTTGATAGTAAAAATAGCGCTACCAAAAAATAAAGTATTTAATATCCAAATTGTCATCACTTCTATAGATAGGCTACCTGTTGTTGCCCCATAAGCTAAGGGAGTCGATAAACAGATAGCTGCAAAAATTACTAGTTCATTCAGAATCGATTTATGCTTTCGCTTTAATACTGCTATTACATCAAATATCAATGCAAAACCGACTATTGCATAAATCCATAGTAAAACCGGAGACATAATCGACAAGTAACCCGCGATAAAAATGGCGATCGCTCCATAAACTCCAGCCCAAATAGCATATCTCGGCTTTAAAGTACTGCGCTGCTTTAATTGAACTACCAGAGGATGTTCTGCTTGCAAAGCAAAAAAACTACACAGTAATACTAAATTTGTGCAATAATTCCAATGCTGAGCTAAAGCTGCTCCTATTAGCACAGAGCCGAACCAAACAATCAACACACCATGCTCTGGAGAAAAAGTAGGTTTGATTCTCCATTGGAAATTCACTTTCGTTACTTGCGCTTCTGCGTTAGATACCGTCGCTAACTCAACCACACGCTTTACTCCTAATGTATCGCCTACCGCAAAAACCACCCAGAAGAGCTGCTCGCCAATATATTTAGATAAACATTGTTTTGAGCAACTTCTATTCTTCATTAGCTATAATTATAGCTCTTTCCGGTTTTTTTGATAATTATTTTCAATAGCTTTGAAGCTCTAGTACTCTTACAAGCCAATATTGCTGGGTGGAGGCAAGCAGGGGGAACAGGCACAGAAGAGACTTTTTGTTTTCACGATACACCCCGCCTTCGTTTCCTTGGCGGAGTACTAAGATAATTTTATAGCTTAATTACTTAGCAGATAGATAATAAGCTGTCCAGTAGGATACATTTGATACGTATAAAATTATTTTGAATTATTTCAAATTATTCGCAACAAGTTATAAGGTATGATGTAAAAATTTATAGAAGCAATTATTGGTTACAGAATGTAATTATTAGGGGATAAGCAGAATTTAGGCGATCGAGTTAACAGTTAGGGATAGTTATAGGAATAAATATACTAAGAATGAAAATAGGAAAAGCAAAAGCAGCATATACTTTGTTGATTAATAGTGTAAGAACGGTAATGTTAGGAACAGTTAGTCAGACGGGTATTCCTAATGTCAGTTATGCACCATTTATTATAGATGAAGCAAAAAATATTTATATATTTGTGGGTAATATTTCTACTCATACTTATAATCTACAAGCAAATGGTAAAGCCAGCTTAATGTTAATTGAAGATGAAAATAAAAGTAAACAAATTTTTGCTCGTCGTCGTTTGACGTATTCTTGTAATGCGACTGTTATTGATAAAAACACTATAGAATGGGACTGTATAGCTAACAAATTCGATAAAAGGTTCGGGAATATCGTTTGTATATTTCGTAATTTACCAGACTTTGATATTGTCAAATTTATTCCTTATGAAGGTATTTTTGTCATGGATTTTGGCATGGCTTATAAGATTAACTCTAACGACTTAAATCAACTAATTTATATTAAAGAGCATAATAACAACGAACAAACAAGCTAATTAAACGATATGTTAATTTAACAGCTTATCCGAATAGTATAAAATTATTATTAATTAAATAATCATATGTAATTTATCTTCTATCCAATGATTTATCTATATGAAAATAAGTATTTCAACCGTTTAGATCCCCCAACCCCTCTTCTAAAGGTGGGCTTTGCGTAAGTCCTATTATTTACATATCAAGTTAGCGATAATAAAAATAAATATTTCTATATTGGTTATTACTATTAACATCTGGGCAATTCAAATAACGCAATAGTAGTATGTAAATCTAACATCTTTAATATTTAATTAAGAAAATTAAAAAACTGATTATGTATTTGTAGCGTATATTTCTTGCTTATTCAGTTTAATGCAACTTACTATCAATTTTGATGCCCGTCCCTAGCTTTCTCTTATTCTTGCTAAAAAGATAAGACTAACACCGTGTAGTTGATAATTGCAATATTCATTAAAGCAGTATCGCGATTATCTTACAAAGACAAGGCAATGGTTTCAACTTCACTTTTTCATGTCAAAAAATGACCGATGTAAGTGAAGTTAGCAATACTGACTGACTAATAACCGCGAATAACTTCTAATTAAATTTGAAAGGAGTCTGGAAATGAAATCAAAATCTGTTGCTTTGTTTCTAGCTTTAGGTTTGGCTGCAAGCGTTACAGCTTGTGGTGGGGCTGATGTTGGTGGTGAAGGTGGTGAAGCTAGTGAGATTGCACCAACTACTATCGAGGGTGGTGAATCTGGAGATATCACCGAAGGCGGAGAAGGCAAAGAAGGCAAAGAAGGCAAAGAAGGCAAAGAAGGCGGAGAAGGCGGAGAAGGCGGAGAAGGCGGAGAGGGCGGAGAAGGATAAAGACTACTAATAATAGTCAATTAATAGTCAATTCTTCGATTTGTGTCTTGAATAGTCAACAGCCGTTATGCTGTCTTAGCATTGGCTGTTTCTCTTGTTTTGACGTTTATTTTTATTGTGTGAGAAGAGAAGTGAGAAATATCTGGAATAATTGGAAAACTCTATTAGCAACTCCATCTGTTTTAGTTGCTACTTTGATTTTGAATGCTACATCAGTTGTAGCGGAAACAGCAGCACCTGAAAATATCCAAGAAGAAGCTTTAGGGCAGGTAACTTCTGTATCTCAGTTTACTGATGTACAGCCAACAGATTGGGCATTTCAATCATTACAGTCTTTGGTAGAACGTTACGGCTGTATTGCTGGATATCCAAACAGTACCTATCGCGGTAACAGAGCATTAACAAGATACGAATTTGCTGCGGGTTTGAATGCTTGTTTGAATAGAATGAACGAATTAATTGCTGTAGCTACAAGCAATGTCGGTACTGAAGATTTATCCACTATCAAAAGATTGCAAACAGAATTTTCTTCTGAATTAGCAACATTGCGCGGTAGGGTAGATGCAATTGAAGCAAAAACCGCTGAATTAGAAGCAAATCAGTTTTCTACAACTTCCAAATTAGAGGGAGAAGTTGTTATGGCTGTTAGCGATACTTTTGAGGGTAGTAACGCAGACGATAATACTACTTTCGGTGCAAGAGCGCGGATTAATTTCGTTACCAGTTTTACTGGTAAAGATACCCTCTATACTCGTATCCAAGCTAATAATATTCCCGATACTCCTGATGCTCCTTTAGCTTTTGCTGGCGATGCTGATACCAATGCTTACTTAGACGGATTATGGTATAGTTTCCCACTGACAAAAAGTACTAATGTTATCGCGATCGCCAATGCAGGTGCGGCGGATGACGTGGTAGATACCGTTAACCAATTTGATGGTGATGGAGCCGAAGGCGCTTTATCTAGCTTTGGTACTCGCAACCCTATCTATTACCAAATGGATGGTTCTGGATTGGGAATTACCCAAGAATTAGGGGATAGTTTATCATTCAGCGTAGGTTATTTAGCTAGTGAAAATAACGATGCCAGCGACGGAAGCGGTATCTTTAATGGCCCCTACGGTGCTTTAGCGCAACTAACTTTTGAACCCAGCAAACGTTTTAAAGTTGGTTTAACCTACATCAATGCTTACAATCAAGGTTTAGACGCTCAAGGTGTGAATTTCGGTTCATCCTATGAAAGCGATTCTTACGGTGTTCAAGCAACATTAGGTTTAAGCGATAACTTGGTATTAGGAGGCTGGGGTGGTTACACAAACACTAAAGCGCTTAACTCAAGTGGAGATGCAGACATCTGGAATTGGGCTGTTACCTTGGGATTACCCGACTTTGGTAAAAAAGGTAATTTAGCTGGAGTAATTTTCGGGATGAACCCTAAAGTTACAGATTCGAGCATTGCTGGCTTAAATGAATCTCAAGATACTTCCTATCATATCGAAGGATTTTATCAGCACAAAGTTAACGATAATATCAGCATCACTCCAGGAGTTATTTGGGTAACAGCACCTGGTAACAACAACAATAATGATGATGCAGTAGTTGGTACTCTCAGAACTACCTTTACTTTCTAATATTTGAGATTACTTCTCATAAGTTCTACGTGCCGACTTTAGTCCTCAATATCAGAGCTAAAGCTAGTATTTGAGTTACTTCTCATAAGTTCGTAGTAAGGACTTTAGTCCTCTATATAAGGGATAAATCTCTTACTACGAACTTACGTTTTTTTGCAAGTTAGTATTAAAGAATAACACATTCTTCCAACTGACTAATAATTGTGTCAGCATCTAAATCTTTTCCAATAAAAACTAATTGATTAGATGGGTTTGTAGTCCATTCATCTCGTTGAAAATTACAGCGCTTGCCGCTAAGTTGAAAAATATGTCGGAGTTTGCTTCCTTGATACCAGATAATTCCTTTTCCTCTAAATACTGTTTTCGGTAATTGTTCGTCCAAAAACTTGTTAAACTTTTCAACACTTAGAGGTTTATCGCTTTGGAAGGAAACTGACATAAAATTATCTTTTGCTAAGCTATCAACAGAAGTTGAGTCAATATTATATTGTAAAGATGAAGGCGAAAGCGCTTTCAAATTATATTCACCAATATCTAATATTAAAGATAAAATAATTCTCCCGTATTCGGAATGAATGATTTTAGCGCCGACTTTAACTGAATTAATATATTCTTCTATTTTACTAACCTTTTCTGATGAAACTAAATCGATTTTATTTAATATAATAATATCGCCATAAATAACTTGCTCTACAGCAATCTTGCTTTCAAATTTATTAAAGTCAAAATTTTCCGCATCGACTACTGTTAGAATGGAATCTAAACGAGTGATATCCCTTAAATCGCTGCTGGTAAAAGTCATCATTAAAGGAATTGGTTCGGCTAAACCAGTTGTTTCTATCACTATATAGTCTATATTATCGCGTTGTAAAACTTGATTTATGGCATCTATCAAACTAGCATTAATAGTACAGCATATACAGCCGTTGCTAAGGAGCATCATATCTTCATCGATAGATACCAAAAGCTGACTATCAATATTAATTTCTCCAAATTCGTTAACTAAAACAGCTATTTTTAAATTTTGGCGATTGGTCAAAATTTGATTTAATAAAGTAGTTTTACCACTTCCGAGAAATCCCGTGATGATTGTCACTGGTGTTTTTTGGTTGGTAAGTTTTAATTTATGGCTCATACTATAGGAATTCGGTTTAATTCCTGTAACTACTTATCTTCATCCTAGATGATTCACAAGAATTTGAGATGCTTGCTAACCTATTTTTCCAAAAACCGTGAATATAATTTTTGGCGTTGCTGAATTCAGGTATGAATTTAAATGTAGAGACGCGATATATCGCGTCTCTACAAGGGTTTCGATTATCCAGCAAATCAGTTTCAACCATAAAGAAACCCGGTTTCTTACTGCTTAGATAACGAGATAATAATGTTTTCACGAATAGAAACCGGGTTTCTCACACTAGTACAAGGTATGAGTTTAGATTATTTTTCAACGTCTTCTGAGAAATCCTCACTATCGAGAGTTGATTCCCAACGGGAAATAATTTGGCTTATTAATACTTGTAAAGATATTGGTAAATAATTTACTTGCTGTGCAGCAGCTTTTAATTCCTGTTTGGCTGTTAAAAGTATTTTATTCTGCATAGCGGGTTCTGTCACTGTCTGATAAAACTGTGTTGTGATTGCAACTTTACCTAAAGCA
The DNA here is from genome assembly GCA_039026655.1 of Cyanobacteria bacterium P01_C01_bin.38. GTDB lineage: Bacteria > Cyanobacteriota > Cyanobacteriia > Cyanobacteriales > Nostocaceae > Rivularia. Next base: position 8,094 of record JBCCLY010000013.1, read on the forward strand.
AGAATTGCTAAATGTAGTTCGGGTTCAATATTACTGGTTATTTCAGGTATTGTAAGTTTGCTTAGTTCGGCAATGTCTGCAATACTTTTAACATTCAGTGCATCTAGTAATATGGGAATTTTTTGTGCTAATTTCAATGCCGAATTTGTTTCTTGTAACTCCTTAGTTATTTGCTGAATCTGTTCTCTTAAGTCGTTGCGAATTTGAAAAAGTTGATCTTCAGACTTCTTCAATTCGGTGACATCTTCAATTAATCCCTCAAGAGCTATTAATTCATCGTTAGTATCAAAAATTCCCTGCCCTTTTTCCCAAACCCATTTTATCTCGCTGCTTTTCGTTTTGATTCTATATAAAATTTCATAGGCTTTTTGCTCTGCTAAAGCTTTTTGTTCTGCTAAAGCTTGTTGTGTATTATCCCATACATATTTTTCATCATCTCTATGAATAATAGAAGCATAAGTTGTTTTGTTGCTGACAAGATCCTGAATTTGATAACCTGTAAGATTTTCGCAATCGTAGCTTACATATTTCATTGTGTAATCAGGATCGTTCAAGCAGCGATACGACATACAGCATGAGTTTTGCGTTATGTTAGTGATATCGCTAGCCATAAAAAATATCAAAGTTTGTTCATCTATATCTATTTCTTCTGCTGATAAAAGGCAGTCTTTGATTTTTCCAGTTTTTGTACGAAACTGAAATATTTGTTGTTTGATAATTTTAGATTCTTGTAAAAGATTTTGGATTGTAATCGGATCTTGGTTATTAACCCAAATATCTAATTCACTATAATTTTTACCAATTATATCTAGAAGCAAATATTCTAAAAGACGATAAAATGAATCATTTACATTTATAACTTCTTCCGTATTCTTGCTAACAATCATCAAAATACTTCTGGAAGAAGAATGAATGTTTAAAGATAGTTTATCATCTAGTACTTGTAATCTTACTTTCCTTTGCTCGCTCAAATGATTTAGCTCATCGTTAGTCTGGATGAGAGTTTGAAACTTAAAGTTTAAATTAGCGGTTAATTCTTGAATATACTCATGATGAATATTAGTTTCATCTGTTGTTTGATTCTTTTTCAGATATTGATAAACAGTAAGTAAACGATTGAGCAGATTTTTCCAGCACATGATAATAATTTGTTTGAGAATTGATTGCTTGAGATATAGCATTCCTAAATCCCGAAGTGAGATTTTAGAAACCCGGTTTTTTCAAAAAACCGGGTTTCTAGCACCTAGCTTTCTCACGACTCATCGTGCGTATTGCTATATCATTCGCATATTGCAAATCTTTGGACAATATATGAGAAAATAGGAATACGTCCTGGTCCTCCGATATTTCCTGGAAGCCGAACTAAAGAAACACCCAGACAAGGAAGATGTCCTTGCTTTGCTCCTAAATTAAAGGTTAATTGAGAATGTATTAACCAACTATTATTAACTCTCCATCCCAAATAACTTCCTAATTCACATTCGGTTTCATAATCTACTTTTTCCCCGAATTGCTTCCAAATATCTTTTTGAACGCTAAATCCAAACCGCCCATTGCTAGCTACAAACCATAATCTATCTACGGTACGCAAATCTAATGAAGGAATTTTGTTGATATCTTGTTCGATCAGAAATTCGCTTTCTTGTTTTCCTACTGCTAGAAGTATAACTTTGCGAGTTTCGATATCGGCTTTCTTCCAGCTTTGAGCGGATAATAAGTCTCGCAATGGACTATAATCAATTTGTCGCTGACTTAGTAGTTCTATTTCAAATAAAGCAGAAGCTAAAGAGCTTTTTTCAATGGATTTACTATCTGAAGAAGCTAATCTAATTTTATGGCTTTCTCCCACATAATAGAGTTGAGGAAACATATTAGGAGTATTTTCCACTTTAGAACTTATATAATTATGTACTTCTTCCAAAGTTATCCAACCATCTAAATCGGATGCATCCCCTTTTTCTATTCCTTCTACTAAATATTTAGTATATATGGAAAGTTCTTTATCTTCTTTAAAATCGTAATCAATAGAATTAGATGATGCAAGTATAGCTCGTCCTTCACCACTTAATTGAGCTTCAATTTCTATGGTATTTTTTGTAATTAAATCGTTTCTGAAAGCTTCGCTAAAACAACAGTCGAGAATTAATACCTGTTTTTGAGATTTGCTAGCATCCATTTGTTCTTTAATAAAGCTAGCTGGTATGGCCGTACTTTCAATTAATTCTCCGCCATATTCGTACTTTTTTGTATCAGTTGCAGCAAAAAAAAGATTTCCTTTACTGTTTACAAGAGCATGACTTGAGAAATATAACAGCAATAAATCTTCTGGATCTCGATTCTCAAATAAGTCATATATTGCAGCTTGTATTACTTGTTCTGACTCATTAGTCAAAATAGTGATATCTTTTTCAGCAAATTGACCTATGTGGGGATTTTGTAATATTTTTTTAATCTCTTCAACATCTTGTTCTGTGTTTGGTAGAGGCTCAAACTCAACTTGATATTTACTGATTCCAATTAGTAAAGCTAGTTTTTTCATATAAGTAGGTCGGCATTGAAAATCTTAATTAGGGAAAGGGAGTAGGGAGTAGGGAGTAGGAAGTAGGGGCAAGGTTTTAGAGACAATTTACATTCTGTAATATGACTCCGGTTTATTTGTGCCGACTTACTTATATCAACCATTTTTTATTAAAAGTAGTTAAAACAAAATATTATTGGTTATTTAAGTTTTGGATAATAATTAATTACCAATAGAGATGTATGCACTGCTATTAATGCATATTAACTGTAATTAATTAAGGTATGCTTTATACATTTAAAGAGAATATATGTATCAAAAGTTTATTGCTTTTCAACAAAATATATTAGTTTTTAATATACTTGATTATCGATTTAGTTTTAATCAAAATCTATATAAAGGCGCGTTATTCTTACAGTAGATGATGAAAAATAAAAATAATGTAGATTTTTTGTTGTATTGGCTAAAGATTATTATTATTAGACTCTTTGTAGCTATTTCAGTTTTATTCGGAGTTGTTACCTTTATTCAAGCTATTAAAAGCCTATCCCAAAAGCAGGAAATATTGGTGACAACAAAAAATATAAATGAAAAGAATGAAGAAGAATTTATTACAAAAAAAAGATTTGAAGAACCAGAGGAAGGGAAAGAAAAATTTAATATTAAGAAGGAGAAAGAAAAAGATAATCTGATTAACTTTTTAGCGAAATATCTTGCACAAATAGAAGATGTAGAACAATTGATTGCCATTATTACTTTAATTGTTATAAGTTGGGATGCACCCAGTCAACGTAAGCGTACCAATCTTGAAGCATGGCAAGTAATCAATTCAGCACAAGGACAAGGAGGAAGTGGTGGACGTGTAAAAGCGTTGGAATATTTGAACAATCAACAAGAAAGTATGTCAGGTTTAACAGCTTTCGATGCCGACCTCACGGGTGTTAATTTGCGAAAAGCCGATCTATTTAGAGCAAATTTGAAAAGTACTTGTCTGAATAATTCCGATCTTATGGGAGCCGACCTCAGAGAAGCCAAACTTCATGGTGGCAAGTTGAGAAACGCCAATCTTCAAAAAGCAGACCTTAGTCGTGCCGATCTTACAAATGCCAAGTTGGAAAATGCCGACCTTACCAACGCCAAACTAAACGCTGCTAATCTTAGCCATGCCGATTTAATTGACGCTAACTTTGAGAATGCTGACTTAACTAATGCCGAACTCAACAATGCAGACCTCAGAAATGCCAATCTTTTTTGTGTAGAACTCAATCGCACTCAATTAAAAAAGGCTAATCTGTGTCGTACCGACTTGAGAAAATCTCAACTTATAGGTACTAATCTTGAGAATGCTAACCTTTGGCGTAGTAATCTAAGTAACGCTCAACTTCATAATGCTGACTTGAGTTGTACGAATCTTAGCCTTACCGACCTTAGTCATGCTGATTTCAAAAATACCAACCTTAATAATGCAAACCTAGATCGTGCCAATCTTAAGGGAGCCATAAATTTAACAGTAGAACAAGTTCAAGCCGCAAATAATTGGGATACAGCCTACTACGATCCAGAATTTAGCAAACGGCTGGGTTTGTCTTAATTGAAAATTAGTGAAATATTTAGTGAAATATTTAGTGAAATATAAATATCAAAAAACCCTTTCTGGTAACTGTTTTTAAAGATTAAACGAAATATCATGAGCAAGAAAATGCAGTTTTGTGAAACTTCTGTAAAGTTGTACAAGCAAGACTGAGCTTTGAGAAGGAGACAGCAGTAGATGCTTCGCCGTATATTTACTAAAACCCCCATAGCTTTTAGACAGTTAATGAAAGAAAAGAACTGTTTTGGAATTGCTGTGGCTGGTATTGCTTTTGCAAATATTCTTATTTTCTCCCAACTGGGCTTTGAGGCTTCATTATTTGATAGTTCAACCGCACCACACAAAAGCCTAAATGCCGATTTGGTAGTAGTTAATCGCTATTTTGAGTCTATATATTCAGTCAAAGACTTTCCCCGACGACGGTTGTATCAAGTTAAAGGATTTGAAGGAGTAGAATCTGTTAGTCCTTTGTACCTCAGTTCCGGAAAGTGGAAAAATCCGCAAACTCTTCATAGCCAAACTATTTTGGTATTTGGTACCGATCCGCGCACCAAAGCATTTAAGTCTCCCCAAATCAATCAAAATATCTCTGAATTACAGAAGCCGAATACGGTATTATTCGACCAAACATCCCTACCAATATTTGGTCCTATAGGCACTTTATACAAACAACAATCAAACGTTGAAACCGAACTCAATGGCTTAAAAATTCGGGTTCGTGGCTTGTTTGACTTAGGTGCATCTTTTGCCGCCTATGGTAACGTAATTACCAGCGATACAACATATTTACGTTTATTTCCTCAGTATAGTGTTACTCAAGTTAAACTTGGTTTGATCGAACTTAAAAGCAATGCCGATATTAGCCAAGTTCGTAAAAGCTTAGAAACTGCTTTACCCAAAGACGTAAAAATTTTTACAGTTCCAGCTTTTGAACAAGCAGAAAAAGCTTATTGGGCAAAAACTACCCCCATCGGTTTTGTATTTGGGTTCGGTGTAATTATTGCCTTTCTTGTAGGTACTATGGTGGTGTATCAAATTATGTATTCTGATGTCGCCACCCATCTACCGCAATATGCCACCCTCAAAGCAATGGGATATCGCGATCGCTATTTAGTCGGGGTATTACTCCAAGAATCATTAATATTAGCGATATGCGGCTACATCCCAGCGTTCATAGTGTCTTCGCTAATCTATGACATTGCAGCTTTTCTAACACTACTACCTATTTATATGACTCTTCAAAGAGGCATTCTGGTATTTCTATTAACAGTAACTATGTGCTTAATTTCCGGGTTAACGGCGATAAGAAAGTTACAATCTGCCGATCCAGCCGATGTTTTTTAGATGTAATTATTTTCTTATAAGTAGGTTGGCGTTGAAAATAGTAATCAATAAAAGGGAATAGGGAATAGGGAATAGCTAACTGAAGTAAGGGTTTGAGGGTAATTTACCCGTCGGGTAACATAGCGCGGGTTTATTTTCGCCGATTTACTTACTTATAAGGTATTGTTAAAAGCACTAAACGTAGTCTAAATTTGCTTTGTTGAGGAGTGAATAAACATATGCAAATTACAAATCTGCTGACGGCAGGTGGGATAGTAATGATACCACTGCTGTTCTTCTCGATGTTAGTAGGGGCACTAATTATCGAGCGCATCCGATTTTGGGTAAAGATAAATAGCCGTCAAAACCGCATAGTAGAAGAAGTACTCAAACTTTATCGTCGAGATAACATAGTTAGTGCTTTAGACAAACTCAAACAAAATATCGATTTACCCATTGCTCGGATCTTTTTAGCAGCTTTGGAATTAGAAGAAGCAAACCCAGAAGAATTTCGTCTAGCATTAGAAAGCGAAGCACAAGCCGAAATTCCTCTACTAAAACGCTTTCAAAACATCTTTGACACTGTGATTTCTCTTTCACCATTACTCGGACTTTTAGGAACCGTTTTAGGATTAATTGCTTCTTTTGCTTCACTTAACCTTGGTGATGTTGGAGGTACCCAAACAACCAATGTTACAGGTGGAATCAGCGAAGCATTAGTTTCCACCGCAGCCGGATTAATCGTTGCTATCTTTACATTATTATTTGCTAATACGTTTCGGGGATTGTATCAGCGACAAATCGCATTAATTCAAGAATACGGCGGACAATTAGAATTACTTTACCGTCGTCATTACGAACGGGAAGATAACTTAGGAGTTAGGAGTTAGGAGTTAGGCAACGGATGGAGTTAGGAGTTAGGAGTTAGGCAACGGATGGAGTTAGGAGTTAGGAGTTAGGAGTTTTTCCCCAATTAACAATTAACAATTACCAATTACCAATTACCAATTACCAATTACCAATTATTACTTAAGATTTTTGGCGCTGTAAGCGCAACTACGAACTAGTTACCAAATAAAACTTTCTCTATCATATTTATTTACCTATCTTGAGTGTGGAGAGGAGATTAAGGAGAAAGCGAAGCTTTTAATTACAAAACAATGTAAATAAGCTAAAAAGTAGCTAATTCATACATTCGGGCGGGCAGGGATGCCCACACTACAAGAACTGCAAAAATTTATATTATATGATTTAAATGGGAAACAGTTTATCAAAAACATTAAATTTTGAACTGATATGAAAAAAACTATTTGGGTAAACGAACAAATAGATCCTTCTGGGTTGATTTACGCTTGTATTGCCTGCTGCAACGAGTCTCAAGCAAAAGATTGCCACGAGTCTTTCAAAAATAATTTAAATGAAGTACAGTTAGCAGCCGGTTGGATAGCGCGAATGAGAACGGTAGAATCTTGGGATGATGTTCCAGTTAATTCTTTAAAATTAAATTGATAATAGGTAGTTGGTAGTTGGTAGTTGGTAGTTGGTAGTTGGGAATGGGGAATTGTGGAATTGGGAATGGGGAATGGGGAATGGGGAATTGTGGAATTGGGAATGGGGAATTGTGGAATTGGGAATGGGGAATGGGGAATGGGGAATTGTGGAATACTAATGACTAATAGCGAGCGAGACGCTCGCACTACAGGTTAATTACATTTTTTATCTACTCCCTACTCCCTACTCCCTACTCCCTACTCCCTACTCCCTACTTATATTTCATATTTAGCTTTGCCAAACGGAAGCAGATAATTATTTATTGATAATTATTCGTTGATAACTGATAATTAATAATTGATGATAATTATTTCAAATTATAGTTATTATCTATACAGTTGATAAAAATTTGGAAAAACCCTATTTAATTAGTGAGCTATCCAAAAATTTTCTCTTTCAAAAAAGACTATAAAATCAATTTAGTCGGTGAAAGGAAAGAAGAAATTCAAATTTCAATTCATTCCCCTACTCGGTATATTCGTGAAAACTGCCAGCGGATATTACCAGATTGGAGCAACAAGTTAGGAATGTCGGTGGCGATTGTTTTACAACAATCTGAGTTTGCGCTTACAGAAAGTTCACCTCGAATAGAAGCAGAAAAACAACGTTTGCGAGCAAGATTTATGAAGTTTGCTTGCGATGTCGCATTTGATTTAAGAGATAAACAATATCTGACAGACTTTATAGATCCCCGCACCGGCTATCCATTGCTATCTCGCCCCGGACAAATTCCCCACGACGACACCGCAGTTGTCAAAACATTGCTTAAATACCCAATGATTTGCAATGAATGCCGCGTACTAATTCATCCCAAATGGGGAACAGCAGTTTATCCAAGCATTTTAATCTCAGCAGCACCAAGAATTATCATTTCCCAAACAATTCAAAGCGACGCTATCTTACATGGATGGGAGGAAGTCAGCTAATAGTTAGGAGTTAGGAGTTAAGAGTTAAGAGTTAAGAGTTATCAATTATTAATTATCAATTACCAGTTACCAAATACTAAATACCAATTACCAAATACCAAATACCAATTACCAATTATCACCCGGAGGGTGTGGATCATCAATTACCAATATTAAAATCCTAACTCCTAACTCCTAACTCCTAACTCCTAACTCCTAACTCCTAACTCCTAACTCCTAACTCTTCTTCGGTTTTCGCAATGATTTGGAATCTATTGGGCCTAGTATCTTGTTGAGTTCGCGTAGTTGTTCGGCTGTTCCCATGCTGATCATTACGTCACCTGTCATTAAAATAGTGTCTGCTGTAGGGCCACCAATTAGTTCTCCGCTAGCGCGACGAATGGCAAGAACTAATGCTCCAGTTTGCGCCCGTAATCTTGCTTCTCCTAGACTTTGACCGACGAAGGGACAAGATTTATAGTCAATTAAAACTTCTTCCATGTATAATTCGCGACCTTTACCTGATATAATTCCGTCTACGAAGTCCATTATTTGAGGTCTTAAAGCAGCAGCAGCCATTCTTCTGCCGCCAGTAATATAGGGTGAAACTACTGCGTCAGCACCGCCTCGCTGAAGTTTTTGTACCGCTTCTTCCGTACTGGCTCTGGCGATCGCCCTAATTCTGGGGTTAAGTGTTTTTGCTGATAATACTATGTATAAGTTCTCGGCATCAGATGGTAGTGCGGCGACAATACACATAGCTCTATCTATTCCTACGCGTAATAAAGTTTCATCTAAAGTTGCATCACCTTGATATATGGTATAACCTTCTTCTTGGGCTGCTCTTACAGTATCTACTTCCGAATCAACAATTACAAAACTTACACCTTCTGCTTCAAATTCTTGAGCAATTTGGCGACCTGTACGACTGAATCCGCAAATAATATAATGTTTAGATAATGATTCCATTGTGCGTCGCTGTTGTCTGAGTCGAATTCCTTCTTGAAAATATCCTTGGATTAC
>JBCCLY010000014.1:0-16912 GCA_039026655.1 Cyanobacteria bacterium P01_C01_bin.38
AGAGGATTGTGCGTCGCACAACCCTCTCTTACCCCCTCATGCATGATTATCATTTTCATGAAAACTCTATGAAGCATATTATGTCCTAAGTGCTTTTTAAGCATATCGTGACCGTTTGGCAAAAAAATGGTTTAAATCACACTACGGCACGTCCGGATTTGAATAGGAGGGTAGGAGGATAATACCTCCACTCGACCTTACCGAAGGGTGCTACCACTACAAAGGGAGTATTTTAAACAACGTTGATCAACTCCAACGAACCATTAGTAAGTAGGCGCAAGGAACAAAGAACAGCGCCAATAAAGTAGCACCACTAACACCACCAGCAACACAAATAGCTAGTGGAGGCCAAAATTCTCCACCATTAAGGAGCAGAGGTATAAAGCCTGCTACCGTGGTGATAGTGGTAGTAAGAATATGGCGAGTCGAACGAACTACAACCGAGCGTATTGCTCTGCACTCACTTTTGCTTGCTTGGGAGTCGGCTTGTAGGGCAGCAAGAATGACAATGGAGTCATTAATGGCAACACCGATAAGACCAATTGTGCCTAAAATTGCCATAAATCCTAATGGATAGCCGAATATCCACAGAGAAAATAATCCCAGTCCGATGGAACAAATACCTACCATTGCAATGATAGCGGCCGATTTAAAGGAAGAAAAAGATAATACTAAAATAGCTAACATTAATACTAGTAGAACACCTACAGTTGATATTAAGTTACCTACTGCCTCATTGCGTTTAGCAGATTCGCCGCCAAATTCCATTCTATAACCGATGGGCAGTTGGAAATTGCTTTCTTGAAGGCGCTGTTTAAAGTCAGTTAATACTTTTGAAGGTAGAACTCCAGCAGTGATGAAACCTTGAACTGTATTAACTCGTTTACCATCTCGTCGCGTAATTGTGGCGAGTTCGGGAACCAATTGGATTTTACTAACGGTAGACAGGGGAACCGTAGAGGCATTTTTACTGGATGCTGTAGTAGTTGGGAGTAGGTTCAGGGAAGCAATTTGGTCGAGATTGCCGCGAGTTTGATTGGATAAGCGCACTCGTACTGGTAATTCTTCCGTGTCTTCTAAAATGGAACCTCCCTTCATTCCTTCCAGATTAGCATTAAGTTGTTGAGCAATTTCTGTATTATTAAGTCCTGCGAGTCGGGTTTGTTCTTCATCCACATTTAAACCTAATTTGGGTAAGGCTTCGCCTAAACTAGTCCGGGCGTGAATAACATCGGTAATTTCAGCCAATCTTGCCCGAGCTTGTTGTCCTAATTCTTCCAAAATATCTAGATTCGGACCATAAATACGTAATTCAATTGGTGCAGCAACACGTGGTCCTTGTTCTAATTGTCTTACTAACACTCTAACTGAAGGAAAAGCTTGGTCTAATTCCTCTTGCAGAACCTGAATTTCCTGACGACTGTTTTGGGCTGAATTCAGTTGAACTAAAGCTTGGGCATAATTTGGTAAATTTTTTCGTGACTGTTGCATATTGTAGTAGAAAGAAGGGGCATTTCTACCCAAAAACCAATGCACGTTAACCACTTCTGGATGACTAAGAAGAATTTTCCTTGCTTCTACTGCAACTGACTCAGTTTCTTTCAAAGAAGCGGAAGCTGGTAGTTCCAACTCAATATGAAACTGGTCACGTTCTGCTGGGGGAAAAAACTGTTCCGGAATATCCGAAGCCATCAAAAAACCAGTTATTGGTAAAATCAGAGTTAGTAATACCCCCAGCAATGGTTGTGCCAAAATAAAATCCAGACAGCGTTGATAAAGTCGTGTTAAAGCTGGTTGGGAAAAGCCCGTGCTCCACCATTTCCTCTGGGGAACAGTGACAACATTACCTTTGCTTTGGGGATTGAACATCAAACCAATCAAAGCAGGTACTATTGTTAATGAAAGCAACACAGAACACAACAGCGCTAAGATAACACATAAAGCTAAAGTTCTGACAAATTCGCCCACACCTCCGGGAAGCAGAGCAACAGGAGTAAAGGTTAAAACAGTAGTTAAAGTAGATGCGAGGAGGGGGACAGCTAAGTAGCTAACACTTTTAGAAATAGCTTCTTGGGGCTGGTAACCTGCTTTTAGCAGGATTTGCATTTCATCGACAACAACAACTGCATTATCAATCAGCAAACCCAAAGCTATTACTAGTCCAGTAACTGAAATTTGATGTAAGGGAATGGATAGCAGTCTCATACCCCCAAATACCATTAGTACACAAAGGGGTAGGGATGAACCAACCACCAAAGCAGATTTCCATCCCATGAGAAAGATAGTAACGCCAACAACACACACCGCTCCCAAAATCAGGTTTTGAAACAGATTGTTCAGCCGATGATTAACGTAACGGCTTTGGTCAAAAATTACTTGCAACTTAATACCAGTTGGTAATCTTGACTGGAATTCTTCCAGAGTTTGGCGAGTTTTTGGTGTCCACTGGTCAATGCGTGTTTTTGACTCCATTAACACAGCAGCGGCAATTCCCGGTTTACCATTGATAATGGCTAATTCTTTCGGCGGTTCTTGAATACTTTTTTTAATATCGGCAATATCCCCTAAGCGAGAAAACTGTCCTGAATTAGCAACGCGAATCGGAATTTGGCGGATGCGTTCTACTGAATCTAGCTCCGTTTCTACCTCCATCAGTAGATTATTTCTAGGGCTGTATAATTGACCGCTAGACACCTTTGCATCGCTCAGACGTATTTGCTGTGAAAGGTCTTGTGGGGTGAGACCAAGTGCTGCTAAATCACTCTTGTTAATTTCAACTACAATTTCCTCAGTAGGAACACCGAACAATTCAACTTGCTCTGTACCAGTTAAAGTGCGGAGTTCCGAGTCTAGTTCCTTTGCATGGCGGTGTAAGATACTATAGTTAGCTGGTGTATCCAAATTCCAGGTCAGTGCAACAATCAGTGTATTCGCTCCTGTAGACTCTTGATATTGCGGTTCTAGGGCACTTTGAGGTAGTTGTGGGGCTACATCAGCAAGGCGATCGCGCACCCGAGACCAGACTTCGTCATGATTTAGAACACTATCTTCTAGAGCAATCACAATTGTGGAGCTACCTAGCCTGGAGGTCGATCTAAGTTCTTTAATTTCTTCAATCTCCAATAGCTCTTGCTCAATCCTATCCGTCACCAGGGATTCAACTCGTTGGGCACTGGCTCCAGGAAACTGGGTAGTAACTATGCCAAACCACTGACTTTGTGCGGGATCTTCCATCCGAGGCAGGATTTGCAAGGAAGAAAATCCCCACACTAAGATGAGGCAGATGGTGAGAATTAGTAGTCGGGTATTGCGGTAAAATAGGCTCCACATAAAGAGATTAACTTATCTAGTGATCCACCAAGCCAACTTTGCCGGGTGCTTTGTTTGTGAAACACCAGTAGCGCGAGGCGTGTGGTTTGATTTGAGCTTCTTCTAACAATCGTCCTACATGGCGCGGCGATATGCTTTCGACAATAGCTTGTTTTTCCATTTCTGCGGCTAATTCTCTTGCCGTCCAATCACTAATGAGTGGTCCATAATCTTCTGGGTTGGAACAAGCAAGCTCAAATAATTCTACACCCCTCCAATTTTCCTACTTTTCTCAACAATTAGAAATTCTTTATCCAAGCAATGTAAGATCTTTCCTGCCACAAGACCTGAAACCCCTGCTAGACAATCAAGTATTCAACCTTTTCTACCACATTCGTGACAAGTTAAGGTTATAAACTATTTGTCAATAAGTAATAATGCTTAAATTTTGCTCTAAAAACGGGATAGAAAACACAATTTTTGGTGAGGCGATTGCGAAAACTTGAACGCATAATTCATTCTTGCGCTAAAAGCTCAGCACAACAGTTAATTTAATACCTCGTCTACACCTCATTTTTAAGGATAATTACGAATTGACAGAGTTAATTTCATCTTAACTTGTCACGAATGTTTCTACCATGATTATTTTCTCTCCTTTACTTTATTGATTGATTGAATCTGAAAGGGAGCAACGCGAAAATGTAAAGTACTCAAACCAAGAACGAAAATAGTTTATTTCAGGGTGCGATCACCACTAAAAAACCTAGTCTATTTGAGAACTGACTAATTTAATTGAGAATTTAACCCCGAGTTCATCGGCATCGCGTTGCTCCCATCTGAAAACTACTATCAACCTAAACTCGCTTAGCTTCAATTTCTTGTAGGGATACTCGCTTGACCTTACTAACTAAACCTAGCTTTTCCAGAAAAACAATTACGAGATAACTTAAATCCACCTGCCACGGCTCAAAACCTTGGTTAGCTGAGTGAGGAAAAGCGTGGTGGTTATTATGCCATTCTCCTAAGGAGAGTATGGCATACCAGTGGTTGGTACTGAATCCCTCTGCCTTTAAAGGACTCGGACCAAAATAGTGCACGATCCCGCGCCCCCAAAATTCTACCTGGTCTTGAAGAAACATACGAAATAGACCTCCCCATAGCAATGCAGTCAAAGCACCTGTCCAAGTGTGCGTAATCGCCAAACCAAGCAAAGCAGGTAAGACTAAACCCAACAGAAACCATAAATATTGAAATCTGTCGAGTTTAGTAATTACTGGGTCGTTTAGCATGTCAGAGGCATATTTTTCTATCTTGTCTTTCAAGTTAAGATTCTTGCTGAATAACCATCCAGAATGAGCAAACCACAAACCTCTTATCACTTTTAAGAGTCCATTGCCTTTTTGAAGATGAGGTGAATGTGGATCGCCTAATTGATCTGTAAATGCATGGTGGCAACGGTGAACTGCCACATATTCAGTGATTGTAAGGTGCGAACCCATTAACCCCAAGATTGCTAATAAAACCCGTACTGACTGTACAGATTTAAAGCTACGATGAGTAAACAAACGATGATATCCAACAGTAAATCCAAGACCTGTGAATACAATAAACAAGACTAAAATGCCAAGATCAACTATACTGATCCCGTACTTCCAGGCTCCCCAAATAGTAGCAATAAATCCAATGTAGGGAACCAACAATCGAAAAACCATCAGACTCCGCCAAAAATAAAGTTGCCTAATGTTCTTGCTATGATTAATTGAAACTTTAGTTGCCATAATAAATACTTAATTTTTGAGTGAAAGATTAGTTGTTTTTGATGTCTATCAGTTCTTGGGATATAGTTTCCAAAAGCAGTTTTCTGCTAGTTTTTAAGAATATGTGTTTGCCAGGTAGCATTTGAAGTTTGAAGGTGTTGCTAGTGTGGAGATACCACTGTGAGAGTTCTTCCTGGCTAACTGCTGGATCGTCTATTCCACCGAAAGCAGAGATGGGACAATCAAGAGGTTTTTCATTGGTGTAGGTGTAACTCTGTAATAGTTGTGTGTCTGCCTTGAAAATATGCATTAACTCCTCGAATAAGGATTGGTCATCACGAATTAATTGTGGTATTTCCGAAATATCCAAGATATAATTTAGGAATTGCTCTGGCGATGAATATTTCATCTTAAACTTAGATACATAACTATGAGGAGCCTGTAACCCACCAACAAGCAAGTGTATTGGACTAAGACCATATTCTTGACGAAGCAGACGGGCTAGTTCAAAGCCGATCCAAGAACCCAGACTGTGACCGTAGAAAGCAAAGGGCTTATCTAGATAAGGGCTGATAAATTGTCCTAGAGTTTTGAGCAAAGGAACAAACTCAGTAAATGGTTGTTCTTTGAGACGCGCTTCTCGACCGGGTAGCTGAATAGGGCAGATCTCAATATCTGATGGCAAACTATTTGACCATTCTCGGAACACAGAGGCAGAACCACCTGCGTAATGGAAACAAAATAGACGAAGACGGGAATGAGAACTCGGTTGGTGATAAGCAATCCAATCAGTTGTAAAATTCTTAACTGAGTTTGCGAGCAAATCTTGGGAATTTGTTGCATCTGAAGAAGAGTCTGTGTTATTCAATTGTTGTGCGAGTTCTTCTGCTAACTCAATGATGCTTAGTCCCTTAAAAATCATTTCAGTAGATATAGTCAGTCCTAATTGACTTTCAACTTGATTTCTCAGTTCGATGCCAGTCAAGGAGTCTAAACCCAGTTCATTTAATGACTTGTGTGGGTTGATGGATTGAGAAGAATCAAATTGAAGTAGTTTGGTCACTCTATCTTGAAGGTAAGTCAGCAAAAGTTCTTGGCGTTTTTGAACAGAAACTTTCTCTAATTGAGATAGAAGTTCAAGGCATTTAGTTGGGTGTTGCTTAGTTTGATTTTGCTCTTTTTCTTGACGAACAAAATCCAAGTAAAAGGCAGGATAAGTATTGCCGGGAAATTGTTCCAAGAGTTGTGACCAGCGAATAGGCACTACCCCGACTTCTGCAGAGGGATTACTCATCACTATTTCTAATGCTTCCAAGACCTGCTGGGGTCGAATTGCTCCCATTCCCTTTTTCTCAACTCGTTCATCCGCTTGTCGCTTGGCTGCTGCTCCTATTTCTGCTACTGCTCCCCAGTTAATGCTCAATCCTGGTAGTCCCATACTCTGGCGATAATAAGCTAAGGCATCTAGAAAAGCATTTGCTGCCGAATGGTTCGCTTGACCGGGAGAACCAATTAGAGATGCTGCGGAAGAAAACAGTACAAAAAAGTCTAAAGGTTTATGCAGAGTTAAATTGTGGAGATTCCAGGCTCCTTGGACTTTGGGAGCCATTACCCGTGCAAACTTTTCCCAGGTTTGTTGCTGTAAGACCCCATCATCTAAAACGCCCACAGAATGAATAATTCCTTGTAATGGCGGTAGAGATTGTTCTATGTCTGACAAAACCCGAGCGATTGAATCAACCTCAGACACATCTGCCTTGTAAACAAGTACATTGGTAGCAGCGAGTTCTAACTCCCTTAAGTGACTTCTGAGAGCATCTTTAGCACCACTGCGTCCTACCAATACTAGATGGCGTGCCCCTTTTTCTACCATCCAATGAGCGACCAATAAACCCAAACCTCCTAGACCACCAGTAATTAAATAAGTACGGTCTCCACAGAAGGTCAGTGGTTTCTCAGATGTTTCATCAATCCTCTCTGAAGGCTGAGTAACCACGATTTTACCAATATGTTTTGCTTTTTGCATGTAGCGAAAAGCACTCACAACCTCCTGAATGGGAAATTGCTTCAACGGTGGGGGCTTGAGCTTACCTTCCCTAAATTGGTGCACTAGTCCCTGTAAAATAGATTGGAGTAACTTCGGTTGTTTTTGAGATAGCTTAACCAAATCGACAACCCAGTAAGAAACATCAGGTCTGATCTTAGCTACTTGCTTTGATTCCCAAACGCCCCGCTTAGCAATCTCTACAAAGCGGCCTTGGGGACTAACAACTGAGAGACTTTTAGCAATGAATTCTCCTGAAGTCAATGAGTTGAGGACAATGCTTACTCCCTGACCTTGGGTAATTTTCATTACCTCTGAAGCAAAATCTAAGGTACGGGAGTTCATAATGTGTTGCACTCCCATAGATCTGAGGGCTTCCCACTTAAGAGGACTAGCAGTAGCAAATACTTCTGCTCCGGCAAGCTGGGCGATTTGAACGGCTGCCATTCCTGTGCCACCCGCTGCTGCATGAATCAACACTCGGTCTCCTGGTTTAATTTGGGCGACATGATGGAGAGCATAGTAAGCTGTTAAAAAATTAACCGGAATGGCAGCTGCTTGTTCAAAGTTGAGGCTTTCTGGTTTGGGTGCCACCAATACTTCATGAACGGTAACATACTGGCTGAAACTCCCAGGAGCCATCGCAATTACTGAGTCTCCAATTTTAAAGCCTTCTACTCCTTCTCCAATAGCGACTACCTCTCCGGAGCATTCCCCACCGAAAGCATCAGTATCAAGTAGGTGCTTTTGGGATACGCCATCCACTTCTTTGGGTATCAATCCTAATGCTGTTACAATGTCTAGAAAATTTAGCCCCGTAGCCATCACCCGAATTTCCACCTCTCCTGCTCTGGGTTGATGGCGCGTTGTCGGCTCGAAGGTCAAATTCTCTAAAATTCCACCAGAGGAAATACTCAGTCGGAAGGGTTGAGACTGAGGCACCTGCAACAGTTGTTTATTTATGGCTTCTTCGGTGTGATGATGACGAACTAAGCGAGCTATGTAACGTGAACCCTCACGAAAAGCTACTTGGTCTTCTCCATCCTCTGAACAAATTTCTTCCCACAAAACTAAGGCTTGTTTCTCAACTGCTGCATTGGGATCTAAATCTATCCGCATACACTTAAGTTCTGGGTGTTCTAAAGCAATCACTTTGCCCATACCCCATAGAGAAGATTGAATTATTCCTCGAAGGTAAGGATTGCTGTTGGGTGCTGGCTGCGCTCCTTGAGTAATTAACCATAGGCGCGGTGATTGAGACCCTACGACCTTAACCAAAGCTTGCACTAAAGACAAAGTAGTTCCGCATACCCAGTGTTGAGCATTTTGTAAATCTTCACTGTTCAGGGTTTGAGTATCTACACAATCAATACTCCAACATTGGACAACACCATTTATCTGGGGTAATTGCCCTTGCAATACCAACAACAGTTGCTCAAACTCGTTTGGATTATTTGGGTTAATAGTAAACTCTTGTTGGGAAAACTGCTGAAATTCCTTTCCAGGTTTGACCAATATACAGACATCTCCCCTAGACTGCAACTGAGCAGCTAATTGCTGAGCAATACCCTGTTGGTCTGCCAAAATCAACCAACTCCTTGGCTCAGATCTAGTATTTGATAATGGAGTATCTGAAGTTTGAGCTAAAATCACTGCTTGCTCCGACAATGCATTATTAGTCTCCTGGATATTAGGAATACTCACAGTTGCTTGAAAACCACTTTCTTGCAGCAGTTGCTGCCATCCTATTACTGAAAGTAATGGATAGTTGGGTCTTAAATCTACATCAGTAAACCGCCACCAACCTTCAAGCAGTCCAAAGATTAAATCCAGCCATCTTTGGCGAGTGGTTCCTTCAAGCAGCACTAACATTCCTTTTGGTGCTAACAACTGCTGTACATGCTGCAAGGTCCGACGTAAATCCGCCGTTGCGTGTAGCACATTCGCCGCAATAATCAAATCGTACTGATGGGACTCAAATCCCTGAGTGGATGGGTCTTGTTCAATGTCTAGAGTTTTATAGCGTACAAAGGTATAATCCCTAAACTTCTCAGCCGCTTTGGTGGTGAATAAAGAACCAAGATCCGTGAAAACATATTCTGTTTGATCTGGGTTTAGGTAGGGTAAGATATGGGCGGTAGTCCCTCCGGTTCCCGCTCCAATTTCTAACACTCGCACCCCAAGAGATTTGGGCAATTGTTCCAATGCTGATAAGACGGCTTGTTGCACCAAGGTGTTCATCACCTTAGCTCCTGGAGATTCTTGATAAAGTTGGGTAGCAGAACTTAAATCTCCTTCTGGGAAAACTAATTGTATTGGGTCAGATTCTCCCCGCAGCACAGAAGCTAGTTGAGAAGCACAACGAGAGAGCAGAGTTAGCTCAGCAGTGGCGGTGGGATATTGAGTCAACAAGGAGTTTAAAAGTTGCTGTGGGTTTTGAATTAGCGGTACTTGAGTTACTTCCCACTCACCGTTAATAGGTTTGAGTATTCCAACTTCGGCGAGCATTTCCAGCAAACGCCCCAATAGCCTAGTATGCTGCTGGACTACCCCCAATTTCTGGACAATGAATTCTGTTGAGAAAAATTCTCCTTTTTGGAACTTCCAGCCCAATTCCTCGAAAGCTTTTATAACATAGCCTATACTCAAAGTTTCTAATTGGTTTAGGACTTTTTGATATACTTCCAAGTCAGGTTGGGCGATTAAATCGGTGACTTGGGAGCGGAGTTTGAGGTCAATTTCATCAGGAGTTGGCAGATAATTTGCACTCAGTTGCTTACCAAAGCACACTTTTTTACGCCATTCTACTTCGTAAAGCCAATCCTTTACTGACTCTTGTTTGCTTCCTACTATGGCTTGAGCTGTTGCTCGTTTAACTTTTAGTCCTTCGATTGTGGCAATTAGCTTTCCATCCTCACTTAACAAATGCACTTTACCTGTTAAAGTCTGTGAATTATTTTTCCTATTTGCATTCACCTCCACTCTACTCAACACACAAGTGTTGAAACGACGGAAAACTTTTAATCGCTTGATTGCTACTGGTAAATAAGTCTCTTTGTTATTCGTTTCACTCAAGGCTGCTGCTAATACTTGGAAGCTAGCATCTAAGAGCACGGGGTGCAGTTGGTAGTTTTTTGCTTCCTTTACTAAGGAAAGTGGTAATTGAATTTGACCTAGGGCTTTTCCTTGAGTGCGCCACAGTTGTTCAACGGCTTGGAAAGAAGAGCCGTAATCAATTCCGAGTTCTCTAAACTCTCGGTAGAAGTCTTGAGGTGATATCTGTTGATTATACTCGCCTTTAATGGTTTCTAAGTCCGTTGTTTCAAGTTGTGCGTCTTTATCTGGGCACAGTAATTTTCCTTTAACGTGTAGAATCCATCTAGGTTCTAATTCAGATGAACCCACATCCAGACTGAAAATTTGGAAACTATAGGTTTGTGCTGATTGTGGAGTTAAGATGAACTGAATGGTTTTGATTTCATCTTCTGGCAGAATCAGCACTTGCTTAATTATGACATCTTCTAAGATTAAATTTTCATATTTGAATAAAGTTGAACCTGCAGCTATTGCCATTTCGAGGTAAGCTGTTGCTGGAAAGACAGGTTTAGAAAAAACACAATGGTGTTTCAGGTAAGTTGGTTGAGAGGCGCTAATTTGTGACTCAAAACGAATTTGCTGCTCTAAGCCTGCTAAATGCAATCTTTGACCGAGTAGAGGATGAAGATTCTCTTGATTTGACTTTAATTGTTTTTTATGTATTAAATTATTATCTGTTTCAATCCAATAACGTTGCCGTTGAAAGGGATATGTAGGCAATACTACCTTACTACGGGGATTATCTTTATCAAACCCTAACCAGTCAACTTCAACTCCCCGCACATATAATTCTGCTAATTTTTGTAGCATTTGTAACCAGTCTTCTTGACCTGGTCTGAGGGAAGGCAACCAAACCCCTACTTCAGTTGGCAAGCATTGACGACCCATACTTAACAAAATTGGTTTGGGTCCAATTTCTAGGAAGACTTGATAACCTTCTTGGTGCAAAGTCTCCATACTTTGGGCAAATTTCACTGTTTGGCGTATATGATTTACCCAATAGCTTGCTGTAGTAATACTATCATCTACTCTAGTACCCGTGACATTGGATATCAGTGGAATAGTCGGTTGATTGTAGGTTATTTGATTCGCTACTGCTTCAAATGACCCCAACATTGGTTCCATCAAATGTGAATGAAAGGCGTGGGATACTTGTAGTTGTTTGGTCTTAATTCCAAGTGAATCTAAGCTGTCCCTAACTGTACCAATGGCTTCTACTTCACCAGAAATAACAATGCTTTCGGGTCCGTTAACCGCTGCAATTGCCACTTTTTCTTTATATGGGGCTATCAGTTGATTTACCAACCTAAGTGAAGCCATCACAGCTAACATCTCACCTCCAGGAGGTAACTGTTGCATTAAACGTCCCCTATGAGCAATCAGTTTTAAACCATCTTCTAAACTAAATACTCCTGCAACAGTGGCGGCGACGTATTCTCCTACACTATGGCCCATAACCACATCTGGTTTTATTCCCCAGGATTGCCATAACTTAGATAGAGCATATTCAATCGCAAATAAAGCTGGTTGGGTATAAGCAGTTTGATCGATTACAGAATTATTTAATTGAACATTATCTTTTGGATAAATTATGTCCAGAATCGATTTTTCTAGTAATGGTTGTAGAATTTGCTCGCATCTATCTAAGCTTTGACGGAAGACGGGTTGGGTTTCGTACAGTTGTCTTCCCATGTTGACATACTGAGAACCTTGTCCGGTAAACAAGAATGCAATTTTGGGTGATTTATGATTACTAGAGAGTGTTCCAGAAAATACACCATTAGTTTCTTCTCCCGCACTGATTTTTGCTAATTTATTGGCTAATTCTTGTTTGTCAGAAGTGACAATAGCTAGACGATGGTTAAAATCAGATCGCCCCATATTAGTAGTGAAACAAATATCAGCAATTGATGCTGTAGAACTATTTCTTAAAAATTCTTCATACCTTTGGACTAGCTCCTGCAAAGCTTGTTCGCATTTTGCAGATAAAGTTAATATATGGCAAGAAGGTTCGATAAACTCTTTACTTTTAACTTTTGCATTTTGCCTTTTGACTTCAATTGGTGCTTCTTCGAGAACTACATGAGCATTGGTACCACCGAAGCCAAAGGCACTGACTCCTGCAATAGCTGGGCTATTCTTTGCTGACCAACGAGTCAGGGTTTGTTGAACCCGCAAAGGCAATTTATGAAAAGGAATATAAGGATTTGGTTCTCTAAAATGTAGGTTCGGTGGAATTTGCCGGTGTTTGAGAGACAGAGCCACTTTAATCAATCCGGCAATCCCTGCTGCGGCCTCTAGATGTCCAATATTAGTTTTGACAGAACCGACAGCACAATAGTTACCAGGAGAGCGTTCCTCCCTCAGTACTTTCCCTAGCGCCTTCATCTCCATTGGATCGCCCAATTTCGTACCCGTACCATGAGCTTCAATGTACTGAACTTGACCTGGAGAAACACCCGCCTGTCGGTAAGCTTTTCGCAAAACTGCTTCCTGTGCCTGGGGATTGGGTGCCGTGAGTCCATTACTGTGCCCGTTTTGGTTAATTGCACTGCCCCGAATGGTAGCATAAATGCGATCGCCGTCAGCCTGGGCTTGTGACAGGGGCTTTAATAGGACTATACCAGCTCCTTCGCTACGAACGTAGCCATTAGCTTGAGCATCAAAAGTTTTGCAACGACCATCAGGAGCAAGGAACCCGGCTTTCGCCATGTTTAATGTAATCTTTGGATATAGCAGTAAATTCACGCCTCCAGCTAAAGCCATGCTCGATTCTCCACTCCATAAACTCTGGCAAGCCAGGTGGACTGTAACGAGGGAAGATGAGCAAGCTGTATCAACAGCTAAGCTTGGTCCAGTAAAATTAAATAAGTACGAGATGCGGTTAGCCGCGATACATTGGTTGGTACCTGTAGTTGCATAGGTATCTTGGATGGGACTGCTCCATAGGGACACAGAATAGTCATGAGTAGAAATCCCAATAAAGACACCCAATGGGTTACCTGCCAATCGCTCTGGTATTTGCCCAGCATCTTCTAACGCTTCCCAGGTTACTTCCAACAACAACCTTTGCTGAGGGTCCATGCTTGCAGCTTCACGTGGAGACAGACCAAAAAACTGGGGGTCGAAGCTATCTACCTGCTCTAGAAATCCACCCCAATACGGATGTGGATGTATTTTGTCGGTGTTTAATGTCTGGTCGCGGAAGGATTCTATTTCCCGTCGCTGGGCAGGCACTTTGGTAATGGTATCCGTACAATTGCACAAAAGTTGCCAGAATGATTCCGGATTTTTCGCACCCGGTAAACGGCATCCTATTCCAATAATTGCAATGGGTTCTTGATTCATTTTGCTTTTTGTTGACTAATACGGTTCTTATCTAAATGCTTGACCCCAACCATTTTTTCGGTTTCTAGAACGGGGGTAAATCTTACTGGCAGAGACTTTAGACCCCGCACAATTATATTATTCTGCTACTCCAGCCCGTCTGTTTTTGGTATTTGGGAAAGCAATAGTATTCTTGTTCGTATTATTTCTTGACTCCATTTCATACCTCCTTTTAAACGCTGATTTAAGAAATTGTCGGCACGGATAACTGGCATTCCGCCACTAAGTATTTCGCAAGCTCTTCGACATTGGGGTACTCCCAGAAAATAGTGGGTTCAAGTTCGCATCCCAACCATTCTGCCAATTCGCCTGCAATGGTAACTGCCATTGACGAATCTAGACCGTATGCGGCAAAAGACTCCCTAATATCTATTTCCGAAGGGGACACTTTTAGGTACAAAGCTAGATGAGAAAGAAGCCAGGTTTCGATAGCTTCTTGAGTAGGAGCCCACCTTGGCGAAACCACCGTCCTCTCGCTTTCATATTCTGATGGTGGTTGTTTAATCGAATTTTCTACTTGCGATTGCAGAACTTGTACTTCAGATTGCAATTGTAGTAAGTCTAGTTTTTGAGTATCGCAAGTCCAATCGCCAACTAAATCCAGGCTTCCATTCAGAAAACCAATTCGACATCCATAGCGCTGAATCTTACCACTGGAAGTTTTCGGAATACTCGCTGTTTTCAACAGCACAATTGCATAAACTTCTAGCTCGTGCTGCTGTGACACTTCCTGACGGATAGCCCTTGTTACTTCCGACACATCTAACTGACGCAGATAAGAACGCTCCACCTCTTGAGCAATAACTAGCCGTTCAACTCCGTCTATATCTACCGAAAAAGCCGCCCCAGCATTCGGACGCAGTGCCGGATGACTACTTCGGACTGTCAATTCAATATCCTGGGGATAATGGTTTTGTCCCCGGATGATAATCACATCTTTGATGCGTCCAGTGACAAATAATTCACCATCTTGCAAAAATCCTAAATCTCCGGTGCGTAAAAACGGTCCTTCTGCTGTATCTTTCAAATGAGCATTAAAAGTTTGTTGACTCAGTTCTAGTTTTCTCCAATAACCCCGAGCAATGCTTTCTCCCCTAACCCAAATTTCTCCCACTTCTCTATCACCGCACTCAATCAAGGACTCCGGATTAGCAATCACGATTTTTTGGTCTAAGCAAGTGTGACCGCAACCTACAATTGCTTGGGAATCCACTCTTGATTTCTCAGTCGGAACAACTCGATTTTGCAATAATTCAGTTCCTTCGACACAACGAATTATCGGCGGTTCTGTTTTCAAACCTCCTGAAACAATTAAAGTAGTTTCAGCCATTCCATAACAAGGGTAAAATGCATCATATCGAAAACCACAATCGGCAAAAGTACGAGCAAACCGCTCTAATGTTTCGGCACGAACGGGTTCGGCTCCAGTGAAAGCGACTTCCCAACTACTTAAATCAAGATTTTCGAGTTGTTCGGGCTTAATCTTATTGACACACAGATCATAAGCAAAATTTGGTCCACCACTGGTAGTTGCTTTATACCGAGAAATTGCTTGTAACCAACAGATAGGTTTCTGGAGAAACGCGACTGGTGACATGAGAATGCAGGGTCTACCTAAATACAGCGGTTGCAGCACGTTCCCAATTAGTCCCATGTCATGGTAGACAGGTAACCAACCGACAACGACTGTATCTGATGTATGCCCAAATGCCTGCTGTATCATTTGTTCGTTATGCAACAGGTTCCCATGAGAAATCATCACCCCTTTGGGTGTTCCCGTGGAACCGGAAGTGTATTGCAAAAATGCCAAATTATCGGGATCTATGGCCAAAGACACCCAATCCGAGGCTTTTCTTGAGTCAATTTCGTCTGTAGTAATAGTATGTAAAGATGCTAGCTCTGGTTCTTCGATTAAGATTTTCTCAATATTGCTGAAAACAGATGTAGTTGTCAGAGCAATCCTTGCTTGAGCATCAATTACAATCGCTTGCAATCGATTACCATGGTGGTTGCGTCTGGGTGGATATACTGGAACCGCAATCACTCCCGCATACAAACAACCGAAAAAAGCTGCAATAAATTCTAACCCTGGTTGATAAAGTAACAGCGCTCTTTCACCCAAAGCATTCATACCTTGTAAGGTAGCTGCAATTGCTCGTGCTTTCTTATCCAACTCTTGGTAAGTAATAGATATTCCTTCAGTTTCTCCTTTGGGAAGAAAGGTAAAAGCAGTAATACTTGACTGATATTGTCCTCTATGACGAAGCAAATCAATTAAGTTATAAAACTCAAAGTTCTTCCATTCACTTAGATAGCGTTCTACGGTGTTAACCATTTTGGGATTTTTAATGCGAAACATCTTCTAATATCTCTGCTAATCTACTGCACCCAATTCGCTTTGGCTCTGACAGCAAAAATAGAGTGTAATGTTCTAAATTGCATTGTGCTGTCGAAGGTTTACCGATTTCTCTTATTGTCCGATACCTGTTGATAAACGACATTTGTATTCCAACCCACAATTTTATCACTCTGTCAATGCGTAAGTCCTAGTTGCATAAATGCGGGATGAATTAGAAACTAAAACTATCCCTCTTCTAGTCCTTATTTGGGATGATAGTTTTCAACAAAAACATAATTGACAAATGTTTTTGTTGAAATAAGGGTTTGAGATATTCGTACATCGCCGCCGTTTTTATCTTAAATTCCTTGATTGCACTAATATTTGCATAAATTAGAAAAAAAATCATACAGAAAAGTGTATTGATCAACGGGACTTAAATAATTAATGGAGCGAAAATTTGTTAAAATACTTACGTGATTTACATTTCACGTCGGTCTGATAGGTATTGGCAATTATGAGAGAAACTACTCCGGATGCTATGCCAGGGCAAACGCATCTAAATTTAGAGAATAGACTATTGACTAAAGAACTTATATGTGTATTAAACGATTAAATAAAGTTTACCGTCGAGAGTCTTTTGTCTACTTATAAGTTTTCAGTTAAAACTACAACCAAGTACTAAGTCAATTAGTATGGCTTAATGCAACTATTTTAGGTCTAGTTGAGAATATAGCCTTCTTAATGACAAGATGCGTTCGCCCTGTAGTTCAAACTCGCTTTGATTATATTCAGCGTAAAGGAACTGTGAAAGGTAAGGAGCAAGCCAAAAGATATTTGCAAGCTTTGCATTTGTTTCATTGTAATGGAGTTGGGTTGAAGAACATAGCTGCTCAATTAGGATTTACTGACCAACCACATTTAAGTCGTTTGTTAAAACTCAAAATATTACGTAAAGATATTGGACGAAATCTAATATCA
>JBCCLY010000015.1:0-16686 GCA_039026655.1 Cyanobacteria bacterium P01_C01_bin.38
AAAAGGGAACGGTGGCAATATCAATATAAAAACTCAAGGTCTTTTTGGTTTACAATGGAGCGAGCAATTGACTAATGAAAGCGATATTAATGCAAGTTCTCAGTTTGGTTTAAGCGGAGAAGTAGTATTACAACAGCTTGACGTTAATCCTGTTAATAATTTAATTAAATTACCATCTAATTTTGAAAGTACAACTAAATTAAAAGCTGGATGTAGGGCTTCTGCAGGACAGAAATTTATTGTATTGGGAAGGGGTGGATTACCACAAAACCCCAGTAACTTGTTTAATGGAATTCAAGTTTTAATTCAGTTATTTGATTTAATTCCTGAAGAAAAAATACTATACAACAATACTTCATTTAAAAATAATAACAAGAAAGAAGATAACCAACAAAAATCAATCATAGAAGCAACTGGTTTTAGTCGCAATAAAAATGGAGAAATAGAGCTGGTTGCTCTATTTCCTACACGGGGGAAAACAAAACAATTATCTGAATGTAGCGGAGCTAATACGTAATAACATGGATTACTTACCACCTTCTTTAGTATTAGCGTACACCTGCAACTAGTGGCTGTTTTAACCGATGCTTCGCAGGAACGGTGAAAAGCATCGGTTCACGTTCAGTATAGCTATATAAGAGTTGTAAATTCCTCCGTTGCTTTTATTCTTACTTTTTACCTTCTTCTTCAAGAAATTGTGGTGTCGGGGCTATCCGAAGAAGTAATCAACTCCAACCTGAAAAGCCTCTGTTGGGGCCTCCGATCAACCTTTATTTTTTTAGAAAACCAAGTTTAATTTAAGTTGAGCTTAAAATTGCTATAAATTCAACTCATGAGTATCAGGATAAGCGCTTGCCTTATTTTTAGTGAACCCCTGGTGTCATGAAACTTTAGTTCAATTCTCCTTTCTTTTTAATTCATTTATACTTTTGAAGAATTGGAGCATTACTCCCGACCGCAAAGCGGCTCTAAGGTGGGCTTCTACCAATTGGGACTTTATAAATCAACTCTGTGGCCCGTCTTTTGAGCAAGTGAGAAATGTTTCAATTCCCCCCGCGAAGATTCCGAGTAATTTACTTCGGCCGCAGTAATAGCTACTGTGTCAATAAAAAGATGAGATGTATTTACTGCTAGATAATGATTTCAGCTTTACTGTTCAAATCCCTTCTTCTCGTTTACGGGTTGCTGCATTGGTACATTTGTCCGCTCCTGAAGCTGGTTAATTCGCTTCTTCTCTTCTTCTGTAAATTTGAGTGAATTATTGATAACCCAACCACCAGAAATTGTATGATTGGCGGATAAAATTATTTCATTGCTATCGTTCCTACGTACTTCCAAAGTGCTGATATTATCATCAAAGCTCAAATTAGCTCTCATGGATTCGCCTTTAAGTTCCAATTCATTTGTACTACCCATGTAACCTGCAATCTTTACAGCGAGTTCTACTGCTTCTGGTTCTGGGGCTGTCTTTACAGGTTGTGTATGCTCGGTGTTAGTTACTTCTGGTTCGGTATTTGAGGGATTGTCAAAATTCTCTTCTATACGGTGTAAGCTGCTTTCATGTTGTGTTTGGGATGATTCTCCTACCACATGAAGGGCATCCGAAGGTTCGCTAGCCTTTATTTTCTCGTTTTCGTTACTAAGAGGACTAGGAAAATCTTCTTCAATCCCTGGCACAACAGACTTGTAAGCTTTTCGTGGTGGTGCTACTGGTTCTGTATTTTCAGTATGCGTGCCTTGCTTATTATTTTTTGGTTTATTATCTAACTGCTTTTTAGCTTTATTGCTTTCCCACGTACCAAACATCTGCTCGGCTGATGGCACAACGCTTTTATAACTTTTCTGTTTCGGTACAACTACATTTGTATTATCTGTAGTTGATTGGGAAGTAGAGTTCGTTTCACCTTTGGGGGTATTAATTAATAATTCAATTTGCTCCTTATGCGAGGATTTATGAATTACACCTAACTGCGATTGAATCCCTTGATGTGTAAAGCTTTTACCTAGTTGTCTTCCTTTGAAAGCCTTGTCGTTGTAGGCGTAACTTATCCCCTGCAATTTACCAGTACGGGTAATTCGGCATTGTACATCAACATCTTGGGCTTGTAACCGACTGATAAAAGTTGGCATCTCCGGCTTATCGGCTGCGGCTTTTTTGATTGCATCTTGAATAAATTTGATTTCATCCCGTTTTGATAGCGGTCCTTTCTTCTCGGACATCTCCCAACTGTGGGGTTGAGTGATAAGCCCGTATTTTTCTTCTATCTTACGGCAAGCCTTTTGAATTTCAATATAATCCAAATAATCGCTTTTACATTTCCCTTGAAAGTCAATTCGATTGACTACTAAATGCAAATGGGGACGAATTTCATTGCTATCTTCTTTAAAAGCATCGGTATGCAATGCCAGTAAATATTGATGAGAAGAATCATCAAACCCCAATTCCGTTCTTATATCAGCAGCAATATCGCAATACTCGTACTCGGTAAGCGCTCTATCGTCTGGATGTGGGTTTATTGAAAGGTGGAAAACTGGTCTTTCTGTGCGTTGGTTTTTATTACTGAAATATTCAAATTCGTGGGCAAGTTGATAAGGAGTGGAGCCAGCCATATTGCTAGACAATATTTTCGTACCATCCTTGAAAGCCACATATTTAATAGTCGAGTAAATATGATTGCCCTTGTTTATCTTACCAATCATTCTTTATCCGATAATCCCAACACTTGCAATTGCACTTCTTTGATTTTTGAGGATAATTCTTCGAGTAAAGAAGTCGAATTATCAGTTATTGGCAATCCACTTTTTGCAGCGGAGTTAAGTCGGCGAGTCATTTGATTAATATTGGTGCCGATTCGATTCAATTCAATATATGTTTTTTCGTTTACCGGCGGTGCTGGTAAGTTAACTACAATTTTTCCTTTATCTATAAAATCACGAATAAAAACTGTAAGTGATTTGTATCCAGTGCTAGTAGCCTTTTCTCGCCACTCGGTTTTTTGATCGCTGGTTAAAGGTAAAAGTATTTTCGTATCTTTTAAATTACGATTTTTATTTGATTTTTTGGGTGACATTATTTTGATTGTTGAATGTAGAACCGGGGGGGATAGTCCAGAAAGGGGGGAAGCTCCCCTTTCGGCAAGTTTGTCGGCGTATATGTATCGGTTTTAACGATAATATATATACGCCGACATAACTTGCAAGCCGCACTTTGTGGGGGAAAACAACAGATGCGACAGTAACGAAACGCAATGCGAATGTTGGAATTACATTACTTTGGATTACACGCGGATTCTTGAAAAGGGGCGATTTTTACTACTATTTAATAGCTTTCGTATGAAAATCAATATTATTTATTTGACTTTTAATGACTTTATTCTCCCCGTATATTATAGTAATATTAAATACAGTTAAGCTATATATTACCCTAAAATAATTTATTGGTCATGCGTAATTATAGTGGACCTTTATAGTATAAATAATGAGTAAAACTGAATTTGAAGTAATTCCCCAGATAAAAAGAAGCTGCCAGACCAATACAGGAAAATTATTCCGATACCTGAAGCAGCATCCAAGTGATATGGGAATAATTGAAGCAGTAACACTTACACTTAAAATCTTTTGGCTGCCACTATCTGTAAAAAATTCGGGTGATAAAGAAGAATTGCGATCGATCTCTCTTTGGGCAATCGGGCATTTAGAAAATCAAATTAATCTAATAAGACGCATTTGCTTGGATGAAGAGCCAATACAATCATTTAACACATCGGCTGCGAATAATTACTCAAATTCTGCTATTGAAGTGGAAAATTCCTCGGATTTAATATCATCATCATCACTTAATAAAATTGCACCCAAAGTCGAGGATGATGATGATTTCGATGATTATGATGATGATATTACTGATTTCTCTACGGAAAATCCAGACATATAATTGAATGGAAAAATAAATATTTATTTGTAATCTCATTAATAAATCATTTAAAAAATGCCATTAAAAAATATAATAATGACCATTGATTTGGGCAGCAGTAAATCTAAAATCGTAGTGCAAGAATCGGGCAGTAATTTTCTTAAAGTGCTATTGATGGATGCCCAAATTGCTGATGTGGGAAAAAAATCACTTCAATCAGTGCCTTCGGAGGGATTGGCGAGCGAGCGGTCTTGGGTTGGTTTTAACGCTTCTGAGAATAATGAAGCTGAAAAAGAATATTACGCTGTTGGCTCACTGGCCCGTGATTGTTTTGGCGGACTATCTCAATTACACGAACTAAAGTATGAGTTGGCTTTACCTAAAATACTTGCTGCGGTTTGGTTGGCAATGGATGAATTGTCGTTGCCAGCTAGATTTAATCTTAATTTAGCCGTGCTATTGCCCAGTGGGGAAGTGAGTGATAAAGATATTTTGAAATCTCGATTAGCTTCTTGCCTTAAGGATTTTGATACTCCTAGTGGCAGGATGAAAATTAAATTAAAAGGATTTCAAGCATCTCCAGAAGGAAGCGGGATATACTTTTCTAGAGTTAATGCTCTTGGTGATGAATTAAATTCCAAAAATATAATTTGTGCGATGCTGGGCTTCCGCAATTCCAGTGCTTTCACTATTCGTGCAGGAGTAAGCAAACCGGGGAATAGTAAGGATTTCGGTATGCATTGGTTGTTACAAAAATTATCACACCAGATTTCTGGACTAGATGTAGAAAATCCCGATACCATACAAATAATTGCTGAAAGTGCAAAAAATTCCGAAATATTAAAGAAATTATCAAGGAAAAGTAGCCCTGCCGATATTGAATCTGATTATCAATCCATTAGCGAAGCAATCAATAATGTTAAAGAAGAATATAGTCGCGTAATTGTTCGTTGGTTGAAATCGTTGGGTACGACTGATGAAATTATTTTTTGTGGCGGTACTGCCGAATATTTACGCCCCGAATTAGAAAATTACGGAGCAACCGATTCTACCCAAATAGTTTGGCATGGTGGGGTGTCGGTACCGGATGAATTTGAAGCTTTGCTAGGCTCTAGCAGATTGGCTGACGTATGGGCATTTCATGCTAAATTTATGGATTCGATAAATAGCCATAATGCTAAATTGAAAAATTCAACTGTAAATTCTTCATTCGCCGATACATTGGCGAATGCATCTCAACAACAAAGCTCTACCACGGACGATAAGCAAAAGGCAAAAAAACCTTATAAAAGCGTGGTTCCAGGAATTAAACCCAATATTAAGCCGGATGCCAAAACTAATTACAACAAACATACCGAACGGCCATCCGATACGGTTCCGCCAATTGGTAATTAGATTTCGATTTTGGGAACTAAAGCTTTAATGAGAGTTGCACACCTTCTATCGTAGTAAGTTTGCGTCTTGGACGTTCCCGTTTTGTAGGTTTCGAGTGTTTCTCAACCAATGGTTGTTTTGTTTTTTTAGGTTCCGAATGCTTTTCAACCAATGGTTGCTTCTTTTTTAACTTCTTCCAAGTATGGTAAGACTTGCGTTCTTGTGGGGATAGCGATGCCCAAACTCTTGTCTTTACCTCTAAAGGCATAGTTGATGTATAGTTTTCAACTGCTTTAAACTGACAATGATATATATTGTCACGAATAAATCGAATATGGACAAAAAGTAATTCCTTATCTTGTCTGTGGTAACTTAGGGCTTCAATATAAGCAGTAGCTAATAAGACGAGTATATTGTTTTTAACATCTCGCTGTTCCGGTTCCGGGTAAAGTGATAAAGTTTTGCTAACTGCTACAGTATAAGTATTTTTTAAATATTCTTTATTTAAAGGTTGATTGCTACCAAAAATCTTCCACCAAGGTTTATAAGAAAGAATTGCACCAATATCAGCGTTAATTAAATTATTTCGTTGAGAAAGTGTAATATCTTTACCTTGATATTGCTCTCTAAGTTGCTTTCGAGTATATTTAATTACACTTTTAAATTCTCGTTCGATTCGATGCTTATTTAAGGAATTATTGTGAGGATCTACATTAAGCAAGAACCTCCAGTACAGTTGTACGCTCTGTTCCCACCCCATAAACTTATCGTCAACATACCCAAACAGCAAACCATCAAACCAATCTAGCGGAGCATCAAATCCGTATTTGTCTTTGAATTTCTGTTCTACTTTTGTATTTGATTGTTGATTGTAACTGTTTAAAGCAACAGTTTTTAAGTAATTAACCTGTTCTCTTTGTTCTGGTGTTAGAATTTCTTCAAATTTGCGAGACAGCTTTTTAGCTTTTAATTTTCCTAGAGATACAAATTCAAATCCGCAATGTGGGCATACAGCAAGAAACTTTAATATTTCTGATTCGCAATTAGGGCAAGTTTTAGTAATTTCTAGTTGTTCGTCATTGACTTGGGGACATAATTTAATCTGAAAACTCTGTGTTGGCATCCCGTTGCGTTTAATATTCCCGCAGTAATCGAAAAACCAGCAATCTTCTTTGCCGATCATAACTCTCAGACCCCGACCGCAAATCTGTACCCATAATGCTCTACTCTTTATTGGTCGGCATATAAGAATAGCATTTACAGATGGTTCGTCAAAACCTTCGCACAACACCCCAACACTAGAAATTAATTGCACCTTGTTGTTGGTAAAATTATCAAATATGGAGTCGCGTTCGTTTTCTGGAGTATCCCCAACAATGCATTTAGCAGTAATCCCGCATTGCTCAAACTGATGAGCCAAATCTTGGGCTTGTTTTACCGAAGCACAAAAGGCAATTGGTTTGCGGTTAGTATCAGTTGTTTTATCAAGATAAATTTTTACTACTTCGCTGTTGAATGCAGCATCGCATACAGAGGCCATACTCGTTTGAGTAAATTCACCATCTTTACTTTTTAGCTTGCTTTCATCTATTAAGTTCGTATAAGTAAACTGACGAGCGCGTGACAGATGACCTTTTTCTATCAATTCGCTTGGGTAGGGTGCTTTGACTACTTCGTCAAAATACTGACAATAAGATTCTTTAACTTTGCTTCTCCAAGGTGATGCGGATAATCCCAAGAAATCAACTTTTTGATTAAGGCACCAGATTTTACCAGCATAGGTATCTAAAATACGCGACCACACTTTAAAATAACTTGCTGTGTGGGCTTCATCTAAAATAACTAAATCGATATCTGGGGGAAGTTCTCGGTTTCTAATAGTTTGGAGCATTGCTATCTGCACGGACTTGGTATAATCTGGCTTTGCGTACTGCGCCCAAATAACCGAAGCGTCGATACCGTAAAACTTGTCAAGGGTTTTACAGGTTTGTTTGACAAGTTTGCCGCGATGCACCAAAAATAATACCCGCTTACCTTGCTGTACGTAATCGCTGATAATCGAAGAAGCAATGACAGTTTTCCCGGCTCCGGTTGGTGCGTATAGTAAAACTCGCTTAGTACCGTTTTGGAAGTGCTGGTAAACTTCACCAAGGACTTTTTCTTGATAATCCCGCAGTTTTAATTCGGACTTTTTATCAGTTTCGGTTAACAGTTGTGCCATAGTTAATTAATCCAAAAATTCTTTCATTCTTTTGACCTCCCCGCTTCGCTGGGAGGTTATCCGTATAAAA
Source organism: Cyanobacteria bacterium P01_C01_bin.38 (assembly GCA_039026655.1). Taxonomy (GTDB): domain Bacteria; phylum Cyanobacteriota; class Cyanobacteriia; order Cyanobacteriales; family Nostocaceae; genus Rivularia. Next base: position 7,576 of record JBCCLY010000015.1, read on the forward strand.
AAATTAAATTGTACTGTTTTATCGCATTACACTCATTATTATCTCGGAGTTAAATCTAAAATAATTTGCGCTTCGACACTATCGCAGGGTAATACTTTACCGAGCAGCTTGCCCCTCGTTGCCGGATCGAGATTATGTAAAATCGCTCGGAACACCTTTTCTCCCATTACAGATAGCACTTCTACCAATGCTTCAACCGCTTCTAAGACGCTGACTTGGGGTGCTGCGAGTGAAGGGAGATATTCGCTTAATCCGGGTATGCATTCCTTCTCAGGAGAAGAAAATTCTGCACCATCAAAAATATTCCGATCGCTATATAAGGAATCTAATAGCGTTTGGAATAATTTTTTGAGCGATGACCACCCCCCAAACTGAGATGCTATTTTACTAACTGTGCCTTGCGTTATTTCTGCGGTATTAGCAATTGCTTGTTGAGTTAACTTTGCTCCACGATTAATTAATTCTTTGGCTGCTTCTAAAATTCCCAATTTAGTTTGTTGGTTTTGGGTTCCCGCTGTGGGAGTAATATTGAATGCATCAACTTTGGTTAAAGTCGCACCTGGGAAGTAGTCCCCTAAGAAAGATAAATCGTAGTCAGCGCAGAAGTAGAATGTTAGTTGCTCTTGCTTTCGGCGATTGCTCCTTAATCTCCCAATTTCTTGTACAATTTCTGCATCGGTCATCGCTGTAATGAATTCTTGGATTGAGTCATCATCACTTAATCCAGTTAGTACTTGGTATTCTGCTGCAAGTTCTCCTACGTTGGCATAGGGGATACCAAAAGAAGCAATCGCATCACAATTGCTAAACCGATTTACACCCCGACCATCAGCAAAGTGGTAATACTCGTTATTATTAGCGTTTGATTTCCACTCCAGAATGCCAAGGTTTGAATGCTTTTTCTTCAAAGCTGACTTCAATGCATCAACGCGGTTAATAAGACCATCTGACCGCTGCTTACCTAGTTTCCCAAGTCCGGTAACTTGAACAATATTTAAGTTACTGTAGCTGGGGGGAGCTTGCTCAATTTCTAATATTGGCTTCTGTATCCCTAGCTTTAACCTAAGTAGTTCGGCGGATAATGTAGCGTCAAGATACAAATTAAATGCTGCATTCTCAGCTAGTTCCTTATGTCGTAGGTCACGGGTATAAATTGATAATTTACCGTGTGAGCATCGAAAAGCCCCATTACCTACCCAAGCGAGTATAAATTCTGGTAGCCAATAAAGTGGTAACGCGAGCGCTTTGTTACCCGCATCGCGAGCGCTTTGCTTGGCTACTTCCTTGTTGGCATATCGTAAAGTTTTTGATTTTTTAAATTCGACAGATGTCGCGTCAATACCGTCCTTTTCTTGTAAAAATGTTAGGTCGGGTATTAGCGCTTGCTCTAGTTCCTCTAATTCGTAGGTAGCAAGGTCGTAGAGTACTTGATCGGCAAATGATTCAATGTCATTATTATCTGACAAATTATTTATTGCTGAAGAGTAATTATCTCGAATTAGCTTTTTAATATCGGAATCATCAAAACCGTACCGGGAATTAGGCTTTAAAAGCTGGTTTAAGAGTAGTTCGAGTATCTCGAATAATGGTTTTAGTTTATGTTTTTTGGGATAATCCCCAACAGCCAACCTACCAATTGTTGCGTACAAATCATTAATACTAACTTCAATCTTCTTAATACTATTGATTGCAACTCCCGCTTCTTCCCAGATACGACCAACAAGCAACGCTTCGTCATCCGAGTTGTAAATTTTTAGTGGTGCTGTGTTGGGATGCGCTCGTAAATTATCACTTGAATAAAGAGCATTGCGCTTCTGACTTCGGAACCCATAACCATTACCGCTGGAGTATTTACACTGGTTCGCAAGTGGACAGCTTTCACAGATGGGGCTAATACCGCTTTCTTGTACATCAAAAACATCGTTGTAGTTTTTATTTCGTAGCGCATCAAATATATAAGTACGGTGACAATTAGAAGGGGTATCTGGTTGCTCTCCCGGTTTTGTCCGTACTCGGTAGGGTTGTCCAGATGGGGTAGACCTGGTGTAATCGATTTTGTACCCGTTGTTACGTACCGGAATATCAACAAAATTATCTTCTACGGTTGACGTAGATGCGTTTCTATGATGTATGTCTTGATAAATTAGTTTATCTACCCCGAAGTCGCTGGGAGTAAATTCACCAGCCGAGTAGCTCTTACCAAGTCCTGGATGGGATTTATCAAGTATTTCGGTGTAACCTTTACCAATTGCCTCTTGTAGCAGTCGCTTGCGGTCGCTGGCGTTGGTAAATTTAATTAATGGTTTACCCAATGATTTCCAATCTTCTACCGCTGGTAATTCACCGGGAACGTAGGTTATTACGTTGGGCTTTTGTATGCGACGCTTTACAGACCGGGTGATATGGCGTATGGGGTTTGCGATCGATCTACTAATCGAGGAGCGGAGTTTGTCGAGTTTTGTCGATGCAGCTTCGATTATTTCTTGATCCCGTTCGCTGACGAACTGTGATGAGAATACTTTATTCTTGGGCTTGAGTAGTTCTCTTTGTGCCGTAGCAATTTCCTGGTTTAAACTTTCAACGCTAGCCTTACCCGAATCAATCCAATCGCTTATATCTCCTTTATGTGGGCATTCAGACCACAATCGCACCGGATTAATTGCAATAAATGGTAATTGAGCTTTAGCACAAGCATTCGCCAGCTTTTCAGCTTTTTTAGCACCAGCATCATCGTTATCTGGATCGTAAATAATCCCAGCAACACCAGCATTTTTAAGTTGAAAGGCAAATGATAATAATGATTCTTCACCCCAGCTACTACCTTGGAAAGTAAATGATACGATTTGTAAACTGGAACGAGAATTATCTGTATCTTTCTCCCCTTCTACTCCTAGTACCCATTTACCAACACCGTATTGTAAAACTTCGTCCCAGCGGTAGGGCTGCCATTTTTCATCCCCTTTGCCACAAATTACTTTACCGTTGCTTGTGGTGTGATAAGGCAATGTTATCTTCTTACCATCTGGGTTTTGTTTTCTTAATACCCACTGTGTTGGGGAGTAGGGATATTTAATTTCTGTATATCTACCCCGGTTTATTTTTGGTTCTGGGGTGGGGGAATAGGGGAGAACTGCTAACTCAATATATCCCGGTGGAATTGGTGCGGGTGTTGGTGCTGGTGGTTTTGGCTTCCGTTTATATCGGGGGCGCGAGTAATTAGAAGAATTAGAAGAATTAGCAGAATTAAATAACTCTGGGGCAATCGCTTCTCGAATATCCTTACTATCGCATTCATTGCTCCAGCACTTATAAGCACCAGTTTTTTGATTAATTGTTAAGGAATGACCACCGCACACCGGACATTCATATCGGTGTTTTTGTTTTGTGGGGTTTAATCGATCTATGTAATTGCGAATGTCAAACGGTTCTCGATCAAATATTCCTGGTGAGTTGAGCGAAAAAATCTGTTTTTTAAAGTCAGAGTTTAAAGATTTTTTGCTGGTGCTAACGCGAGAATTGTTAAGAATGTTTAAGTTTTCTTCTTCTTGGGTAGATACGTAACAGACCATTTTTTTCTCCAATCCGTGTGATGTTCGAGGAATTGGAGGAGGGTTGTGCTGTACCACCGCGTGCTTGGGACTTTATGGAGCCGCTCGCTGTTCTCGGAGGCAAGAACGTGCGGGGCGTTCCGGGGGATTAATGTCAAAAATTGAGATAAGGGATGAGTATGTTTTAAACCGCGCTATAAACAACAATACTTAACACCGAAATTTTATAAAAGTTTAGTGTCGCATCCGAGCTGTCTTGTAGTCTCCGTCTGGCATAGGGTCTGGTGAATTTAACCAACATTAAAGCTGATCCACCAAAATATTTTCAAAAAATTTGACAAAAAAACACACCTAACACATATCGTTTGACTACTTACTGTAGTAAGATATGAGATAGCACGCAGTGGCGTGGCACAAGTACGTCTTTTGTTGAACTTAGATGTGGACTCAGTTCCTTAAGCTAAATACCACTTCTTAGTTGTTTGACGACTTAACCCGCCTCCTGCACCCAAATTTTAAAAAACTAGAAAAAAAGGTTTAATCCTTTTTTATTCAGGCATACCCAATTAATGGGAATATATCGCCTGTTTTTTTTGCCCTCCATTAAAATATAAATTTTTATTTCGAGAAAGTATCTTTAGATTCTCCTTGTGTCATTGAGAAAAAACGTCAGGGAGACTACAAAAGATTACTGCAATATTGTACCCCTAATGCAAACATTGTTGAGCTGGTAAAAGCAAAAAAAACTAATTAAAGATAGATGCGTTATTACTGAATCCATAAGAAAGCTAGTTTCGTATCGTTATATAGCTTTTTAGTAATAAAAATTTTGCTTCAGCCGGTTTTTTGTTTTATTAGTTCTTCTCTCATAGCTTGAGCTTCTTTGGAAGAGGTAGCAGTTCGATAAATTTGAAAAACTTCGTCAAATTCAAGTCCGTATTTATTAGCTTCGTATTGAATTTTTTCGACATAAGCGGGTTTCTGGCTAGCAACAAAATCGGATAGTACGTTTCCTAGATTTGCCCTTATAGAGCGTTCCGCCATATTAGTCATCACTTTAAACCAATCATGGTCGTGTTCGGATAGAGGAATACTACCGGATTGTAGTTCTGCCATCGTGCTTTCCTTATTATTTTCGTCGGATTCATGATACCAGGAATGCATGGGTGTATCACCTGTAGGGTAAAGTGACCGATTGCTATTCACATTAACTCGATCGTGTTTATATATTATATGCATATTGTACCAGCACAGCACGAGTGCTATATACTATGTGAAGTAGCTTGGAAGAATATTTCATGTTCAAAAACATTATTGTTTTAGTCTGCGTGCTGGGTGCATCGATTTTCCCAACAACTGAAACCCCAAAAACTGCTTCCACAAGACAACCACGCACTCAATACCTATAGCCTGCATGGGAGAAAGGATGCTGCATGACAATCACCTAGTAACAACCATCTCGATGCAAGGAGGTCGCGCAGAATCAATGACATCAAAAGTTGACAGTCACCCAGAGTACAAAAAATATGAGGGAAACAACACGACCGCTAAAAGATTTCTACGAATCAAAACTAGGCAAGCCAATCAGTGATTCATCTTGGTATCGCGTCTGCGATTGCCTTCGAGGCACTTGTGGAGAAGTCACCAGAGAGAACCTAGAAGTGTACGCCAAAATGCGTTCTTCTTGCGCTAGACTGCCAATCCAGCTATCGGAATTCATTCAAATCTGGCAAGAAGTACAAACATTAAGAAATTCTAACGAAGAAGCAATAATTGGCAGTCAATTTAGAAAAACGCTGGATAAAAATATCCCATCACGGATACCAGACATCACATTTTATCGGTGGTTTATTCGTGCTGGCTTGAATTTTAGGAAGAGAAATGAATACACCCCAGAACAACTTATTCCAGTAACAGTAAGTGCTTGGTGTTGGTACTTGAGAAAGTCAAAGGAGCGATAACAATGGCAGATTTGGTTAAAAGAATTCAAAGTAGATTATCTAGGAAATCAATTTCATTATCAAAGCAAGATTTAATGAGTGATATTGCTGCACTGGGTTACTCTCCTCAAGATTTACAAGACGGAGATATTGATACGATTACCCAATTGCTTTTAGATAAGCATCTTAAGACAGAATTAAAAGTATCGGAACCAGAAGAAATTACAGATGCTGACAAAGAACCGGAGAACGCATCTACAACCAATTCAACCGCAATTACTAAAAAGCAGAAAGAGCAGTTAGTAGAAATTCAATCTCAATCAATGGGTATTAACTTAAATGAAAAACAAATAGAATTTATTGCCGATACAGTTGAATTTAAAAGCTCAGAAATATCAGAATATATCGCAGAAATTAAACCAGTAATTGAAGAATTTGTTCTTCATAGAGAGTCAGAAGATAACACCACCATCAACAACTTTTTAGAAGATATTGATAGTAAAGTAAAAGCTTCCAAGCAACGTACATACGATAAATTACACGATGGATTAAAACAAATAGTCAAGAAAAGAGAAGCAAGTAGAGAACAAACCAAAAAGAACGCTAAACAAGTCACAGACTTTTTTCGTCAGCTCGTACCCCCATTATCTTAAAAGCTGGATTTTAGTTATTGCTATTGCAGCATTATTTCTAATACCTTGGGATATTAAACTGCTTACACCAAGACAAAGGCGAATCATATTGATTGAAAAAGGATTTATTTGCTATCAAAAATGTAAGGATGAATTATGAGTAATAAAAGTTTTAAAACCAAACTTGTCCGCGACAGCGTAACTAGCTACGGTAAACAAGTCAAGAAAGCGACTAACAAGCATTTCGGGATTAACAATTCTCTCTTAGTTAATGCTTTAAAAGGTAACGAAAAAGCCTTGAAAAAAATATCAGATATGGGTGCTGTTGGTGAGAGAATGCTGATGGCGATGCCTGCGATTAAAGAACATCTAAAAAACTATATTGAAGGTACCAAAGAATATAACCAAGCACTCGCAGAAATATATAAATCGGGTGGTAAAGGTGCTGTAGCAATAGATAAAGCAGGTGGTGATTTATCATTAGAGAATTTACGATACAACAATCAAACTGAAGAAAATAAAACTCGATTGTTTGCTCAAATAGAAAAAGAATATCAGCGTCATGATGACGCTATGGATGTTATTGAACTGCAAGCCTGGATTGATAAACATTTAGCGACTGTGGAAGCCAGAGCTAACTTAGAAGCAATATCAAATCGTCCATTTATAGCTCAGAAAAAAGCTAATAAAGATTACGAGAATAAGAAAATTGAGCATTTACTGGAATACGGAAGCGACAGCGATTTAAGCTTAATTCCAAAAAAACATTATTCTACAAATCCAGTAGTTAGATTTTGGAATCACGTCAGAGAAATATTTAGTTAAATTGTTAGATTCCCCCCGTGGAGGGGGATTATATACCCGTTAAATGGCAATAATTGCGAATTGCTCCGCTTGCGTCACTCGGAGGGTGAGGACAGCGAATTATATTGACTGTCCACGCTTTTTAAGAAATGAAACAGCCCTGCGGTAGAGAAAGATTATATAGCCGTTAAATTATCCTACATTTTCTCTAGGGAATTATAACAATGCTAGAAGACTTTTTAGAAGAAGAAGCAGAATCTTCATATAATTATCCTCAAACTCCAGATACAGAATTTACACCAGATGAAATCGAATCAATTAAGAGATATAAAGAAAATCTTCAAAGAAAACTTGATAAAAATCGTAGTGTATTGAGGGCTTTAGAGCAAATATTTTGGGGAATTACTAGCTACAGTTTGGCAAGATTTCTAATTTTAAATATTGGTATCCAAGGAATTAATTTAGCAATAGCATCAATAACCTTGATTAATCAGATTGTTAATAGAGATTGTTTGGATAATTTCAATATTAGTAGAGAACAGGGAGAATTAAAAATTGATGGAATGAGTAAACTAATTAAATTTATTTTTAGCACTATTATTACAGCTTTTTTAGTTTGGGGTGCGCTGGGAGATTTTCTACAAATAGTTTGGCATTCAGAGCAAACCTACCAAGATATTCATCGCTCCGTAGAAGAATTTAACAAATTACCAGACACTACTAAAAAAGACGCTTTAATAATTGGTGGTGTATTCGGGATAGCAATATTATACGTTTTAGCCGACTCTAAAAGAAGATGAAAATAGAAGCGGTAATCACGGGTTTATTATTAGGAGTATCAATATGTAGCTCCTTATATTTAGGACAATCAGAATATCCCTATCGTTTAGTTGGGATTAAATTCTGCCCTCAAACGAGCAACAAATTTCCAAGATACGGCAAAGAATTCTCTAAAAAATCACAACAAAAGCTTGATAAAAAATATTGTGCTTTTGAATATAAACTCTTAAAACAAGTTTGGCAAAAAAAACAGTTTGAAACCAATAAACCATTACCAAACTCTTCACTGATAATTAGAGAATTACCTTTTACAGAATCCAATCACCTTTACTTTATACTTGCTCCAATAAGCGCTGGAGCAGCTTTATTAAGTTGGGCTAAAAAAGCAGAAAAAGATGAATTATCAGCACATAATGAACTAGAGAAGTATAAAACATCAATTAAATTATCGACAACTGACAATCAACAAGAAAGGGATTTCAAGACTGGTGTAATCAATCAAACCTGGGATGATAAAAAAATTGTTTATGGTTTAACTTCAATTGATGCTATTAAAGAGGAATATGAACGGAAAAAAGAATTAATAGTTAAACACCATAAATCAACTCTTAAACAGTTTGATTTAGCTAATTCATCAGCTGATAAACATATATCAGAAAATTTAGTGGATAAACACAAAGCTGATAAAGAAATAGAGAAACTACAAAATAAAAACTTATCTCAACCGAATATCAATCAATCAAGCGATAAACAGTTAGTTAATACCCTAATAGAAGCCCTAAAATCACATGAAGACGGTTGGCTATATTCTATTATTAAAAATGCTAAACCCTTATGGCTAATTGGTTCCCAAGGCAGCGGTAAAACTAACACTGCTGGTGCAATAGCATTAATTCGTAAATACTGTTTTGATGCACCAATTTACCAATTAATTGATAGACACGCTACTGGGGAGAATTGGGAAGTATGGAAATTATTGGATGCGACATCAAAAGCCGAATCAGAAGAAGAAATCGGACAGTCTTTAGAAGATGCAACTGATAGATGGTTACAGCGAATCAAAGAAAAACCATCTACCAAACAGCAAATTATTATTGATGAATTTACCAACCTAAAGAAAATTGATAGCTGTAAAGATGCTGCAATGAAATTTTTCTCAATGCATCTTACAGATACTCGTAAAGCCAAAGAATACTTTATTGGTGTTAATCATTACTTTACCAATGAAAGCACCGTAGAAGGAACATTTGAAGCCAGAAAATCAGGCACAATTCAACTTAAAAAATTCTCTGCTAATGGAGAAACACCATTATCTAGAGTGCAGATTGTACATGGATTGGTTGATGAGAATGGTAACGAATTGGAAGAAGTAGAAAGAACATTACCCAATTGGTTGGAAGCGAATAA